>NZ_JANQDG010000072.1:0-51527 GCF_029891665.1 Anabaenopsis sp. FSS-46
CGACCTAGGTAGCAAGCGCAACCAATCAGGAAGTGGAAAATTACCAACTGGTAAGGACCACCGTTGTACAACCACTCATCTAAGGAAGCTGCTTCCCAGATTGGGTAGAAGTGCAAGCCGATGGCGTTGGAGGAAGGAACAACAGCACCAGAGATGATGTTGTTTCCGTAGATTAAGGAGCCAGCTACTGGTTCGCGGATCCCATCGATGTCTACAGGAGGAGCAGCGATGAACGCGATAATAAAGCAGGTGGTAGCAGCTAGGAGGGTGGGGATCATGAGTACGCCGAACCAACCGATATAAATCCGGTTATCGGTGCTGGTGATCCACTCGCAGAAGCGATCCCATACGTTGGCGCTTTGGCGCTGTTGTAAGGTTGTGGTCATTTGTTTATGATTGCAATGTATTTTTGTAACCAATTAGACGGTTTTTTTATCCGTCCGTTCTAATAAACTTAACATGTATTTACTTTTAGTGAAATATAAATTTTCTGATTTAATTAGCTGCAAGTATTAGATTTACTTATCAATACCTTGATCAATCAACCCCCTCCCTAACATTTTTGTTACTTTGTGGGCTGCCCAAATCCGATTCATGCTTAATGAAGTACACAAAAATTTGTTCCTTAATACCTGTTTGCAAAAAACTAAAAAACTTTGTATTTCACGAGCATGGGAAATGCTATATCACCACAAATGCTCAGATACCACTAAGAGAAGCAGTAGAATAGATTAGGATTAGACCTAAAGACCTTCAGAAACTACGCCGAGAATGGAAAAATCGAAAGCATCAAAACCGAGGGAGGACAGGGACTATTTAATTAATCTTGAATTCTACTCACGTGGTGCAACTAGACCTACCATTAGAGGTAGGGGAGTGTCAATCAGCCAACAACTAAGAATTAGCAATGACTTCTACTAACCAAAAATCTTCAGAGAATATCGGATTTAATCTGCCTTTGTTGAGCATTCCCCCATCTTTTCTTTTACAAATAGGTACAGCGTCTTTACTACTGCTGCTCACCGCAGAAAAAGCCACAGTCAAAGCCCTAGAATCTATAGGCGAAGCTAGTGAGGAATTGTTTCGCGGCGATCGCCTGCCAATTCTCCCTTTTCCAGTTAACAACAGTTGGGATACAAGCACCAGAGGTAGACAAACAGATTAAAAAATATATTTAGAAGCTAAAATCCTCAAGGTTTTTCCCTGAGAATTAATTTCGTCTATGGGATGTAAGTCTATAGGATGTAAACAGTAATCAGCTTGACAAGAGCAGCCATTATGAGTTCTATTTTATACAGTTTGTCTCAAGGGGTAAATTTTTACCCTACCTCAGAGTTATTTTTGCGCCATCGGTTGCAAGTGGTAGAAGAATTGTGGGAATCAGTACTCCGACAGGAATGTGGTCAAACAATGGTGGAACTATTGCGACAATTGCGGGGCTTATGTTCGCCGGAAGGACAAGCCACAAATGACCAGGCCGCATCTGCTGTGAAGTTGATTGAACAACTGAATATCAATGAGGCGATTCGAGCCGCTCGGGCTTTTGCATTGTATTTCCAGTTGATTAACATCATAGAGCAGGAATATGAACAGCGGCAGCAATTAACTCGCTATTCACCAGGGGAAGGAGAAACAGTTCAGGAAGGGACTTTATCCCACACTGCCTATTCTTCTAACCATCAAGAAGATGATGCCTTGATTGTTAACCAAGAAAAAGAAATTTGTACACAGACAATTAGTCTATTCTCTACAACAACTTGGGTAAATAAATCAACTAATAAAGAAAAAGGTACATTTGCTACTTTGTTTCCCCATTTATTTAGGCTAAATGTGCCACCCCAGCAAATTCAACGCCTGATTTCACAGTTGGATGTGCGTTTAGTGTTCACAGCCCACCCAACTGAAATAGTTCGTCACACCATCCGCGATAAGCAAAGGCGGGTAGTCAACCTGCTGCAAAAACTAGATGCGGTAGAAAATCGCAATGAAGGGACAGTAGGCGGATATCCATGGGAAGGGGCGGATTTGCGAGAACAATTACTCGAAGAAATTCGCCTGTGGTGGCGCACAGATGAACTGCACCAGTTTAAACCGACGGTACTCGATGAAGTAGATTATGCCTTACACTACTTCCAAGAGGTGTTATTTGATGGCATTCCTCAACTCTATAAGCGGTTAAAATATGCCTTGGGTAAGACTTTTAATTGGCTAGAACCGCCCCATAAAAACTTCTGCTCTTTTGGTTCTTGGGTGGGTTCAGATCGAGATGGTAACCCATCGGTAACACCAGAAATCACCTGGCAAACAGCTTGTTATCAGCGCCAAATGGTTTTGGAAAGATATATTAAATCAGTCAAACAGCTCATTGAATTATTGAGTGTGTCAATGCACTGGAGCGATGTCTTACCAGACTTGCTCGAATCTTTGGAGATAGACCAGTCCCAGTTAAGTGATGTGTACGATGCACTGGCTTTGCGATATCGCCAAGAACCTTATCGGTTAAAGCTGGCTTATGTGCTCAGACGGTTGGAAAATACTCGCGATCGCAATTTATCTTTGTATAACCGAGAAATATCACCCAGTATAGGCGTGAAACTTGACCATAACCTGAGCGGGGAAGTCCTAGGAGAAGAAGCCCCCATGTATCGTTCCGGGTCAGAGTTTTTAGCAGAATTGCGGTTAATTGCACGTAATTTAACCGAAACTGGTTTAAGCTGTGGGGAATTAGAAACTCTCATCTGTCAAGTAGAAATTTTTGACTTTAACTTAACTCAGTTGGATATCCGCCAAGAATCCACCAGACATTCTGATGCTTTAAATGAGATTCTGGAATATCTGCAAATACTACCCCAACCCTATAATGAACTATCCGAAGAACAGCGAGTTGCTTGGCTCACAGGGGAACTACAAACCCGCAGGCCGCTAATTCCGTCAGAATTGCCATTTTCGGCAAAAACTAACGATGTCATTGAAACTTTCCGGATATTGCGATCGCTACAGCAAGAGTTTGGTGTCAACATCTGCCAAACATACATTATCAGTATGTGTCGGCAAGTGAGCGATGTCTTGGAAGTGTTACTATTAGCCAAAGAATCCCGACTGTTTGACCCCGCCATCGCCGTGGGAACCATTCAAGTTGTCCCCTTATTCGAGACAGTCGAAGACTTACAACGCTCCAGAAGCGTCATGCGACAGTTATTTGAATTGCCATTATATCGAGCTTTATTAGCCGGTGGCTATGAAGCAGTTAAAGCTAGTCAAGAAAACGGCTCATCATTACCCATCCCCACCACAGCTTCCCCCCTCACTCCCAATTTACAGGAAGTCATGCTAGGGTATTCTGACAGCAATAAAGATTCTGGTTTTTTAAGTAGTAACTGGGAAATCCATAAAGCCCAAAAATCACTCCAGAAAATTGCTGAAGCATACGGTGTAAATTTGCGAATATTCCACGGGCGGGGTGGTTCCGTGGGAAGGGGTGGGGGACCAGCTTACGAGGCGATTTTGGCTCAACCAGGACTCAGTATCAATGGGCGCATTAAGATTACTGAACAGGGGGAAGTATTAGCTTCTAAATACTCCTTGCTAGACTTAGCTATGTACAACTTGGAAACTATTACCACTGCGGTAATTGAAGCTAGTTTACTACGAACAGGGTTTGATGATATCGAACCTTGGAATGAGATTATGGAAGAATTAGCCGGGCGATCGCGTCAACATTACCGCCAGTTGATTTACGAGCAACCGGATTTTATCGACTTTTTCCACCAAGTTACCCCCATTGAAGAAATTAGCCAGTTACAAATTAGCTCCCGTCCAGCGCGGCGACCATCAGGAAAAAAAGACCTCAGCAGTTTACGCGCCATTCCCTGGGTATTTAGCTGGACACAAACCCGTTTCTTATTGCCTTCTTGGTATGGTATTGGTACAGCTTTACAGGGATTCCTCAATGAAGAACCCGAAGAACATCTGAAATTACTACGCTACTTTTATCTCAAGTGGCCTTTCTTCAAAATGGTGATTTCCAAAGCAGAAATGACCCTGGCCAAAGTAGATATGCAAATGGCCCATCACTACGTGGAAGAATTAGCTAATCCTGAAGATAAAGCCAGACTAGAAAAAGTATTCGAGCAAATTGCCAACGAATTCTATCTCACTAGAGATTTAGTGCTGAAAATCACTGGACATACTCGGCTCTTGGATGGCGATCCTGTCTTGCAACGTTCAGTACAGTTACGTAATGGTACGATTTTACCTTTAGGTTTCATCCAAGTTTCCCTACTCAAACGCTTGCGTGAATCACGTAATTTAACTAGCACATCTGGTGTGATTAATTCTAGGTACAGCAAAGGCGAGTTACTCAGAGGCGCACTGTTAACTATTAATGGTATTGCCGCCGGGATGAGAAATACAGGTTGATCAAAGAACACCAAAAACTGTAGGGTGGGTTAGGGTAGCGTAACCCACCATTGCTAGAACTAGCATTAATCATGATGAAAAATAGATTTTTAACTTGCACATTCTTAGCTGTGACACTAGGTCTTTTGGGTGCTTACATCGGTGGACACATGACATCAATGCTACATAACCAGAACTGTCAAAACCAGTCTTGGGGCTTAAAAGTCATGTGTAATGTTTGGGTAACACCAGGAGCAACATGGCAAGGTAGTACAACTGGATTATGGATGGGTACCGTTTTGGGAGCCTTCATCGCCGGTTCGATCACACACACAGAAAGTTAGACTTTCTACCCTAAATAGGATGACAAAAATCAACTTAGTATTGATTTTATCTAAACATTATTGTAGAATAAAATAGTAATGTGGGGCATAGGGAATATCAAGCTTGTGGACTCTGCGAATGGGAAGAAACTCCTCTAAGTAAGTTGGCTAGATGAAGCAAGAATCCCATGTGCTTTTAGCCGTGGGAGTGTGAATATGAGCAATTACCAATCTGTAAACAAATCCCACCAGAACAACCGCTCAAATAACAACGACTGGCGGTTATTTTTACGTCTATTGCCCTATGCTCGTCGCCATGGAAAACTGCTGACACTGGCAATAGTCCTACTTGTACCCATTGCATTAGCCAACGCAGTGCAACCACTGTTGATTGGACAGGTGATTTCTCTGATTCGCAATGAACCAAGTACCTATGAGTTACTCAGGAATCTCCCCTTGAGGGAAGGGTTAAATATTCTACTAATATTAATACTTATAGCCATCGCCATCCGACTGGTATTAATTGGCATTCAGGGTTATATACTCCAAAAGCTGGGACAAAACATCACAGCCGCAATACGCCAGGATTTATTTCACCATGTCACATCTTTAGCAGTACGTTTTTTTGACCGTACACCCGTAGGTAAATTAATTACTCGACTCACCAGCGATGTGGAAGTATTAGGGGATGTCTTTTCCACCGGTGCCATCGGTATTGTCTCCAATATATTCAGTATGCTGGTGATCATCGCTATTATGTTTTCCATTGAGTGGAAACTTGCTTGCTTGCTGCTGCTGATACTCCTACCCATTACTTGGTTAATTATTTACTTTCAGCAACAGTACCGCCAAGCCAATTATAAGGTACGGGAAGAACTTTCTAGTTTAAATTCTCAGTTACAAGAAAATATAGTTGGTATTAATGTAGTCCAGTTGTTCCGACGAGAAAAATTTAATGCCGAATTATTTCGCCACACAAATCAACGTTACATCCAGGAAATAGATAAAACCATTTTTTATGATTCCGCTGTTTCAGCAACTTTAGAATGGATAGCACTAATGGCGATCGCCGGGGTTCTGTTGTTAGGTGGTTGGTTGCTCTTAGGTGACTTCCTCACCTTCGGAATTTTAGCAGCATTTATCTTATATGCCCAGCGACTATTTGACCCTTTAAGAGATTTTGCCGAAAAATTTACCGTCATCCAAGCTGGTTTTACCGCCATTGAACGCATTATCAACATTTTAGATGAACCCATAGAAATCCGCGATACTAGTCATCCTCGCTTTTCTATATTTGATTCAACTTTTGGTTATATAGATGAAATAGTTGGTAAGATAGAACACCAAGATTTTGACACTCCTGTACAATTGGGAGAAATTCGTTTTGAAAATGTCTGGTTTGCTTACAAAGACGATGATTATGTAATTAAAAACTTAAGTTTCGTAATTCATCCCGGCGAAAAAGTCGCATTAGTCGGTCCCACAGGTGCGGGAAAAACTTCAGTTATTCGGCTATTGTGCCGTCTTTATGAACCAACCCAAGGGCGCATTTTACTAGATGGCGTAGATATTCGGGAGCTAGCACAGGCAGACTTACGACGCTATATGGCAGTAATTTTGCAAGAAGGCTTTTTGTTTGCTGGTGACGTTAAAAGTAACATCACTTTGGGCGACTATTATCCCCTTGAAGAAATTCAACAAGCCGCCAGTAAAACCAATATTGCTGAGTTTATTGAACAATTACCCCAAGGGTATGATACTAAACTGCGGCAACGAGGCACAAATATTTCTAGTGGTCAAAAGCAACTTTTAGCCTTCGCACGTGCCGCAATTCGTAACCCACAAATTCTAGTTTTGGATGAAGCCACCGCTAGTTTAGACGTGAATACAGAAACCTTAGTCCAAGAGGCATTAAACCAAGTTTTAGTGAGGCGTACCGCCATTATTATCGCTCACCGACTGTCCACAATTCGCAATGTAAATCGAATTTTTGTGTTACAGCGAGGTGAATTAGTCGAAGCAGGAAGCCATGAGGAATTGTTACAAGCTGGTGGACTATATTCTACGTTACATAATTTGCAAATGCTCGGTTCTTAACTGGTGTTTCCTATAAAAGTGTGGTTTGTTAAACCATGAGTTTTGTTGTTTAAAATTTGCAATGATTGAGAGCTTATTTTTACTAGCTGTTTGGTAGATAACAACCTCATCATCTTTGTAAATCAGCAAGCCTTAATTACTTAAACTTGCAACTTTATTACATACAATTCTCATACTATCTACAGCATATTTGACAAATACAGAATTTTCTTTGGCATTACAAGAACCCTTGATTTCCAGTGTCCTTGTTTTGTCTTTGACAAGTTTCGCCTCGTAAATAAATAGAGAACCATGTGAGTCCTCAAAACTTAACTCGGCTAAGATTGTATTGTTATCTAAACTCTGCTGAATAATTTTCCCCCCTACTTGATAATTAAACCAATCCCACCCGTGATATAACATCAGTTCTCTTTCTAAGATTTGTAGCGCACTAGGTAGAACTCCCCAGCCTCTATATACTTTCCTGAGAGATTCTATATCACCTGTACGAGTTAAAATTGACCTCAGGGATTCCTGATTGAGAACACCATAATATCTACCATCTGGTAAATCTATTGCTGTTGGTGCAAATCGATGTCCACCAAAATGGCTAGATTTCCAAATCCTCACATGATCCAACTCCAAATCCGTCACAGTCGTCCTAGCTTGGAAATAAAAAGGACTACCATATCTAGCGCAACATTGATCATGGCTACCGTGGGTACAGACTAAAATATCTCTAGTTATACCTGTATCTATTTCATAGTCGGATATTTTTCCCCATAAATATTGTTTTACCACCCCCGCTGCTTGTTCAATATGTGGTAGTTTAAACTCGTATTTTTGGTATCCATGACTCATACCCTCTTGTTTTTGGTAAATCAAAAGGGTGGTGTAGTCCACTTTATGGGAATAATTATTCGCAATTAAAAGAAACCTCACGGGTAATCTAGCACAGCGGACTTCCTCTACTAGAACCTGTAAATTATTTGGTACCCATTTAGATTGAAAAGCCTCATAAGTCCAGGGTTGAGGACATTCAACTAAAATATATGTTTGATAATTTGTAGCACTACCAATAATATCTTCTCCGAGTTCTCGTGCATGATCAGAACAAAAAAAAGTATTCATCGAAATTTACTCATTAGTGAATTGTATGAACAGAAGATTATGAGAAAAAACTCATGTAATTTTGGCTACGATGCTTCAACCCTGAGCAATAAACGAGAATATTCTGCATTTACTAGTAACAAGCAGGTAGGCACTTTATAGCATCATTTTTAATAAATTCCTTTCTGGTTAACAAAGTCTCTAGATTAAAGTTCACTCACCCCCGGAGAGATATTACAGCAACCTTCAAATTCATTTTGTATTGTTTTTTATTAGCCGGTTCAAAAGATTCTACTTGCTGAGTTTACCTGGTAGCTTGCGTAGCCTAGCCATACTGACTCCCAGCGCAATACTTGATATATATCAAGGCTGGAAAAGGCTTGAAACCCATAGCTGGCGTGGCGTAGCCATAAAAATCCTGTTGTTTGCCTGTTGTTTGCCTGTTCTTATCCAGAAACAATACCCACCTATTCCCGGATTCCATGAGACTACTTGCTTTTAATATATCAAAATCTTAACCTATATTGCTAAATATTCTCAATAATTTTCTAAAAAAAGATAAAATATCAGCGTTGGTTGCATTCAAAACCAATATCAGGATGATTTGTGATACATGGGTTTGATTTTCTTTATCCTTGAGATATTTTCACATTTTTTTTCAACTAAAGACCTGATTTTAAGTGGGATAATAGCAAAGTGCCCGTATTTTTTGCTGTTGGCAATCTTGTTTGATTCTTGATTTTTTATTCATTAATCCAATTATAGCATTTTCCATGCTCGTGAGGTACAATTTTTTTTATTTTGAGGGAACACACCGAACAGGGAATAGGGAATTGGTGTGTACTTCATAAGCCTGAAAAAGGCTAGATACATTCATTCGTCCGCTCTCATAGGACCTTAGTAATATTTTTCCTGTTTTAACGGCCCAACCAAGTTTTAACTAAGTCCAGAAGACTAGAACCACCCCAAATTAGAGCGCTCAAAATTGAAATAGTCAAAATTGCGCCGAAAAGACACATGATTAAACCACCTAAGGTAATTGCTCCGTCATCTTCGAGCAAACCAAAGCTAGTGACAAAAACCCCCATTGCCGGGAGAGTATTGGTTCCCGGAACCGGAATCATCATGGAAATTGCCATCAAGGCGATCGCACTACCAATAGTGATTCTACCTGGTAGAGTGGTACAAATATAAGTCAAACGCGGACGGGAGATGGATTCAATCCTTTGGAGCCAAGGATTTCCTACTTGTAAAAATTTCTGGACTGTTGTTAGTTTTACGGGATAATTCATCATTTTGGGGGGTAACCAGGGGATTTTCGCACCTATAATTAGCTGTACAGCCAGCAAAAAAATCAGGATACCGAAAGGAATGGAGTAACCAGGCGCAGGAACAGGTAAAGCCGAAGGAAGGGACAGAATCACCAGTAAAAACCCAAAAACTCGCTCTTTGGCTAGGAGCAGAATTTCTGCCAAGGTCACGTCAGGGGATTGGTGATCATCAAAAAAGTAGCGTTGTAACTCTTGGGATAGTCTAGCCATAGATGAGCAAATCTGAGTGAATTTGAATCAAATAAATCAAATAGATGGAGGTACTTTCGGCAAAAACAGTGAGAATCTCTCAATGTTGTTTGTGATTGTTGTAACTAGTAACAGCCAGCCTGAGATTACCTTGGTGTTGTGCGAGTAAGCGATCGCCAGCCTCCTTTTCCAAACCAGTCCAGTGCATGAGTAACGCTAGCTTAACCCACTTCCCACTACGTTCGAGTAAAAAACCGGCAGCTTCGCGACTTAAACCTGTTAAGTCTTGTAACATTCGTAGAGCCCGATCGCGTAACTTGTGGTTAGTTACTGCCACATCCACCATCCGATTACCATAAACTTTACCCAGCTTCACCATCACCCCAGTAGATAGGATATTTAAGGCTAACTTTGTCGCGGTACCAGCCTTTAAACGAGTTGAACCAGCCAGGATTTCCGGACCAGTTAATAAGCGAATATCAACATCAGCATCAATGCGCACCTGTTCTGTAGGTACACAAGCCATGAAAATAGTGCGAGAACCACGCTGACGGGCTGCATTGAGCGCTCCATGAACAAAAGGAGTAGTTCCCCCCGCAGTAATACCCACTACTACATCTAGTTGAGTCACCTGTCGTTGAGCAATAGCCGCCTCACCATCTTCGCTACGGTCTTCTAAATCTTCAGAACTGCGCACCAATGCACCAGCACCACCGGCAATAATACCCTGTACCAACTCTGGGGGGGTACAAAAAGTAGGTGGACATTCAGCAGCATCTAACACTCCTAACCTGCCACTAGTTCCTGCCCCCACATAAAATAAACGTCCTCCCTGACTCAAACGTTCTGCGGTTAAATCAATGGCTTGAGCCAATTGAACTTGAGCAGCCGCCACTGCCGCCAGGGCCTTTTCATCTTCCCGATTAAACAAATCCACCAACTCAATAGAATTAAGCTGGTCTAAGTTAAGACTATGAGGATTTACCTGCTCAGTTAATAGATAGCTGCGTTCCTGTAAATTTGACATGGCCGACATCTTGTATAAATCGTATTATTGAAACCTTTCTTCCCCCATTCCCCAATTAACTCACAATAATCCTTCTAATTGATGACGGATTTTTTCTAGTTCAGAATCAGACATTTCTGGTGCTGCTGGTGGGACTTGCTGAGAACGGTAGTCCTCACTAGCATCCGACAGTTGCCAGTCAGTATGATCCAAGTTAATTTCTGGGGGTATGATTAAATCACTGTTAGCCGGAATAATTTCCCATTCATAACCAGCACTTTCACAAAAATCCTTAATTTCCTCAGCATCGACCATTTCTACCGTCGGGGTAGGGAAATCCTGAGCTTCCAGTAATAAAGCAAAGCGCAGAGCATCATCTTCTGACTCAAACATCAAAATTTTATTGCGTACACCTCGGGAATGGGACGCGGAAGCATCAGCCACCCGAATTGAGTGAATGCCTTCATTTTCGGTGTTAACATTGAAAATTAATACAAAAACACGCATGGGCGTAATCATCTATCTTGTGTTTAGGAATCTACCTAATATTATTAAAGGTTTCAGCGGTGCATCTGAAAAACAGACAGCTATAAGATTAAATTTATTCAGATTGTTCATATGGGGGGGTGTCAATCCCATTCCCCAAATCAAAAATAGGTTTTGTATCCTGGAAGAGGCGATGGCTAACACCACGCCCCCAATGATAGTAATTTATTTCATTAGTCACAGGATACATCCAGCCAATGGCTAAGGCCATGCTCCCCTATCAGCAAAACCATAATGAGTAAATCTCCCCATCAAAATGATCATTCCCATTCATCCCCTCACAAGAAACGCCACAAGACTCACCCCAGGCGTTTGTGGTTGGGCGCTTGGAGTCGCGGTAGCATTGTCCTGAGCGGACTGTTGCTAGTGCCAATGACCTTGTTAACAGGGGGTGGTATATGGCGGTTGCAGCATTTCCTCCACAAAGAATTAACACCCCTAGCCGCAACCAGCATCACCAACACACTCAACCGTCCAGTCAAATTGGGAGAAGTTACAGGTTTTTCCTTGACAGGGTTACAATTTGGTGCATCTAGCATCCCTCCTACACCCACAGACCCAGACCAAGCTGTAGTGGATGCTGTGGAAGTGGGTTTTAACCCGTGGCAATTAATTTTTCAGCGTCAACTTCAGCTAGATGTCACCCTAGTTAACCCCAATATTTACATTGAACAAGATGATCAAGGGCGCTGGATTACTACTGAAATTTCGCCGCCTCGTCAAGCAGGTTTGATTAAAACTGATTTAGACAAACTCCGGTTTCGCAATGGCAAGTTGGTATTGAAACCCCAACCAGCAGATGATCAAGTCCAAGATCAGACTGAGAAATTTTCTATTACTCCTGTAGGATTTTCACAAATTAATGGCACTGCCCAACTCTTAGAAAAAAACCAACTGATTAAGTTTCAACTTAGGGGTGAAGCGGATAGTGGGGGGAGTGTTGCTATTCAAGGAGAGGTGATTCCCCAAACATTAGCATCTAAATTACAACTGCGATCGCAAGATTTATCCGCAGATCAAATTACCGACCTGATCAAATTACCTTTTGACTTACAAACAGGTAAAGTTAATGGCAACTTGCAGATTCAACTCACCCCAGACCAGCCCCAGCGTGGCATCCCAGGGAAGCTAGTTTTAGACGGCTCCGCCCACTTGCAAGGGGTAACAATGCAAATTGCCAAGACACCGCAACCTTTTCTAAATACCCAAGGGCTCATCCGCTTCCAAGGGAGGCAGATAAAACTAGATAATGTTGCTGGTAACTACAGCAAAATTCCTCTAGTAGCTACAGGAATCATTGACCTGGATACAGGCTTTAAATTAACAGGGCGTGTCAATACTGTCAGTGTGTCCCATGCTCAAGAAAGTCTCAACATCAAACTGCCAGTAGATGTAAGGGGACAGTTACAAGCTGACTTGCAACTAGTTGGCCCCATAACTAAACCAGTCCTCTCAGGGTCAGTATCCACTGCCAAAACCGCCCTTGATAAAATAGATTTTAATTATATTACTACTAAATTTGAATTTATTCCACATACTAATTTAGTTAGCTTGAGAAATATTCAGGCAGAACCCGCAGTTGGTGGAAAAATAAAGGGATTTGGCGAAATTACATTAGGAGCAACACCCCAATTAGATTTTAATTTTGCAGCTGAGAAGATTTCCGGGGATGCGATTGCGCTTCGCGCTGCACCGGAGGTAATGGCACAACTTTATGAAACAATACTACCCTCCAAGAAAACATTATTTCTTGGTACTGTTTCCGCCACAGCCCAATTGAATGGTGCAGCTGATAATGTGCAAACTCTAGTGAAATGGCGAGCCAATGAAGCCACCTATCCTGTGAGTGGTGAAACCATTATCGCCCCAGATGGTACTGTCGCCTTTCGCAATGTACTCTTAAATGTGGCAGGTGGTATGGTGCGAGGTTCTGGTAATTTTGCCAATGGGCTTTGGCGAGGGGATATGCAAGCGGCCAGTGTCGGCTTGAAACCTTTTGTAGATCAAAATCAACTGCAAAATATCTCTTTGACCGGCGCAGCGTTTAATGGTCGTGTGATCCTCGAAGGCAGGGTAGAACCATTTCAAATTGCCACCATTCGCACCGAGGATGCCAGAATTAACATTGCTGGAGGCACAATTGCAGTTTCCGATGTCCAGTTGCAAAACCAAGAGTTTTCCGCTCAACTAGTTGCTAATGGTGTGAGACTAGCGGACATCTTCAAAGAATCTCCCCCGTCCTTGGATGGCTCCTTGGCGGGTAAGTTTCAAATAGTAGGTAACACAGAGAACTTTGCACTCAATAGTTTAAGTGGCACTGGTGAGGGACGGCTGAGTCTCCCCGGTGCCACTATAACAGCTTCTAAGATTCAATTAGCTAACGGTTTATATCAAGCAAAACTGCAAACTACTAATCTGCCTTTGCAACAGTTGCTAGCAGTACCATCTAAATTCCAGGGAGGGTTAACTGGTCAATTAAATGTAGCCGGGTCTGTTTATTCCTTTGGACTAGCAACCATTCAGGCACAGGGTGAAGCACAGTTAAATGTTGCAGGGGGTAAGATTAGGGCTGCTCATATCCAAGTAGCTAACGGTAGCTATCAGGTGCAATTTGATGCGGCTGGGGTGGAATTAAATCGGTTCAATGACAAGTTACGCGGTGATTTGGCTGGTAAGTTCAAGGTGTCCGGTATCTTGGGGTCTACAACTTTAGCTGATGTGCGCGGGTCGGGACAAGTGGAATTGTCTCGCGGTATCCCTGCTATTGAAAGACCTTTGAGTGCCGCAGTAACTTGGAATGGTGAAAAGCTGGCTATTCAAGAAGCTACTGCTACTGGATTAAATATCAGTGGTGATATATTTACTAATGCTCAAATCCCTGGTATACCGAAAATTACTGACTTAAATCTCCAAGTCCAGGCGCAAAATTATAACCTAGAACATTTACCCATGAGTCTGCCTAATCAATTGGCTGTGGCGGGAAATCTGGATTTTAAAGGACAAATCACTGGGAATTTACCTTTACCTAATGTGACAGGAAAGGTGGGTTTACGAGATTTGGTTGTACAAAATGTCGCTTTTGAACCTTTGTTAACTGGAAATATTCAGTCAGCCAGGGGTGGAGGTTTGAGTTTAGATTTGACGGGAAATAGAGATAGGATTGCCTTAAGCTTAGATGATCAAAATCGCCCCCAACGGTTTTTAGTCAAGCGGGAACAGTCTTTAGCTACAGGTGAAGCACAAGGGGATGATTTGGCTGTTAAGGTGGCTAACTTTCCTTTAGACATTTTAAATTTGAGACCATCGCCAAATCTGCGCCTAGGTCCTGGTACGGTGAGGGGGGTGTTGACTGGGGATTTACTTCTGAATCAACAGACTTTGACCGCTAGAGGGAATTTAGCAGTGGTATCTCCACAACTTGGCTGGATTAAGGGCGATCGACTAGGGTTGGAATTCCGTTATAGTGATGGTGAAGCTACAGTGATCAGCAGCGAACTGGTCAAAGGCCAGAGTCGTTATGCTATGCAGGGCAATTTTGCTCAAACTCCCAAAGGTCCCCAACTCCAAGGTAAGTTGAATGTCACCCAGGGTGATATTCAAGATGTGCTCACGGTAGCGAAAATATTGCAATTACCAGATTTACAAGGGGTTGATATTACGGCATCTACCTATGGTATGGCTACAGATTTGACAACTCAACACAGGGGATTAAGTCAAACGACTCCTTTATTAAATCAATTGGAACACTTTAATAAAATAGATTCGGAGTTGACAGCACAAGCTGAAGAACGCCTCAAATCTGCTCCTATACCAGATTTGGCTGATTTAAAAGGAATTTTTGAGGGGGAGATGGCTTTAGATACTACCAGCCCCGGGGGTTTATCAGTAGAATTTAATTTGAAGGGTGAAAATTTTACCTGGGGTAAAAAAGCAACCAGTCGTTTTTATAGTTTTGACAACATCATTGCCCAAGGTAATTTCCAAAATGGTATTTTGCAATTAAGACCATTACGAATTTCTGTAGACAATAGCCTTTTGTCTTTTACAGGTAATATTGGCGGTGATGATCAATCAGGTCAATTACGGGTAAGGAATTTTCCGGTACAGTTAGTAAATAATTTCCTCAAGCTCCCAATAATTGGTGTTTCAGGTAATCTCAATGGTAGTGCTGCGTTAGCCGGGAGCATTGCTAATCCGCAAACCAAAGGGGATTTGGAAGTTACAGAAGGAACATTAAATGGGGTTTCGGTGGAGTCAGCTAGAGCCAGTTTCAGTTATGCTGATGGACGCTTCAACTTTGGCAGCACTGTTTCTATTGTGGAAAGCCAGCCAATTAATATTACTGCCAGTATCCCCTATCAGTTACCTTTTGCCTCAGTCTTACCAGATAACAATCAAATTAGTCTGGATGTTCAGGTGAGAAATGAGGGATTAGCAATATTAAACCTGTTGACTAATCAGGCGGTGTTTGAAGGAGGCGAGGGAGACGTAGATATTGCAGTGCGCGGTACTCTTGAAAAGCCAATAGTAAATGGTATTGCTTCGGTAAATAATGCTACTTTTGCATCTGATTTACTACCGGAAAAAGTCAAAGGTGTTACCGGAAAAGTACTGTTTGATTTTGACCGCATTTTAGTAGAAAACCTCGAAGGTCAGTTCAGCCGAGGTAAAGTCGTAGCATCCGGAGAAATTCCCATTTTCAACAATGCACAACCGAATTTGGAGAATCCCCTGACTGTTAATATTGGTGAGTTAGTTTTGAATCTGGATGGCTTGTACCAAGGAGGTGCTAGTGGCAATTTACAGATTACTGGTTCGGCTCTCAACCCGGAAATTGGCGGTCAAGTAAATCTATTCAACGGTGAGGTTTTATTAGCTGCTGCTAACCCACCAGATGCTAAAAATAGTAAAGCTGCAAAAGCTTCTACCCGGAAATGGTCATCCTCTCTCCAAGAACCTACTCTCAGTCCAGGGGTTATATTTAATAATTTAGCTCTGGAACTCGGTAAAAATGTCGCAATTATTAATCCACCTCTTCTGAGCTTTACGGCTTCAGGTGACTTAACGGTGAACGGTTCCTTTACTAAACCAATACCCGATGGGACTATTAGGTTAGAAGAAGGTCAGGTGAATTTGTTTACTACACAGTTTAACCTGGCTCGTGGTTACCAACATACAGCCACCTTTAGAGGTAGTCAACCCCTTGACCCAGAATTAGATGTGAGGTTAGTCACTAAGGTACTAGACCTAGTTCAGAGTAGTGATTTCACACGCCCTAATGGTTTGGGGTTAGCAGCTTTAGAGAGTGTTCAAGTTGAGGCCAATGTCCAAGGTTTTGCCAGTCAATTAAATGAAGTCCTGGAACTGACAAGCAGCCCATCGCGATCGCAAACTGAAATTGTCGCTTTGTTGGGGGGTGGGTCGATCAGTGGTCAGGGAGGTAGAGATACTACTTTAGGCCTGATTAATATTGCCGGATCTGCGGTATTTAGCAATTTGCAGTCAGCTTTTAACGAGCTTGGTAGTGCTTTTGGCTTAACTGAACTGCGTATATTTCCGACTATTCTTTCTCAGAATCCCGAAGCCGGAAGAAACAATTCTACCTTGGAATTGGCAGCAGAGGCTGGTATTGACATTTCTCCTAAGGTTTCTGTTTCCAATATTAAAATTTTGACCGCCAAAGATCCTTCACAGTGGGGTATAAACTATCGAATTAGTAACCAATTTCGTCTACGTGCTTCCACTAATTTAGAGGATGACAGTCGTGCTGTAGTGGAGTTTCAAACGCGATTTTGAACTGACTCCAAGGGGAAAAAAAGAAAAAATTGTGAAAAATTTAGTGTTAATTTATACGATTTGTCCTGGGGATAGTTGTTATACTCATATTTAGGTTCTACCTGGGAATTATTGAAGTGGCTCTGCCACTTCATTTTTATAGAAATTTGCCTATACTAATCATTAGATTTGCTATCGCGCCACGTTGCAGGGGGTTCTCTGATTTCACTGTGCGATCGCGCTAATTGCCAAGTCTTTAACATCAGGGGTTTTTGTTGTTCCAGATGGTTAACAAATTGTATAATTGAATGGTCTGCTTTGATGGGAGTTTTCAAATCAAAATTAATGGTTTGAAAAATTTTTAGATAATCTTTAATCCAATATCTAGCTGCAATTTTAGTCAGCCACAGCAAGACCCGATTATATAACCAACCGGAAATATCCCCACGTTTCTGACTAATCAGTATAACTTTACCTTCAGATTTGCTCCCTTCCAAGAGGCGTAGAGCCACCATAATGTGAACTTGGAATAAATTCGTCCGCACAGTCACAATGTTAGTGCTACCATACCAATAGCAGATATTCTGGACAATATTTTTACACAAAGGACGAATCAGCCGGAATAAAATTGAACTTTTAGCGATAGATATTGTATTGCTGAAGATAATAGCATTTTGATTAATTTCTTGGTTGTCAAAATTAATTTTTGATGCTAGTTTGTGAACTGTATTAAAATGTTGGGCATCAATAGGATTAATCATCACCGCGTTAGGGTGAGAGTTAACCAAGAAATCATTACCAAAAGCCACATCACATTCCTTGTTTTCTAACTCTGGAACAAAGGGTAAAGGTTGTTTGGGTATGTCTCCAGTCCAAACCCAAATCATGCCATATTTCTCAGCGGTTGGCCAAGTTTTTAACCTGACGGCAATAGGCTGATCTAAACATGGAATATTAACACAGAATCCTTGTTCATCAAACTGCCAATGATGGAAAAAACAGCGCAGTTCATTACCCTCAACCTTCCCTTGAGCCAGGTGAGCGCCCATGTGGGGACAGTAAGCATCAACGATTACTGCTCTTTTATCTTTACCACGGTAAATCGCCAATTCTCTACCCAAAACTTTGACAGGCTTTACCTCTTTGACCCGCAGTTTTTTTGATGGTATCACCCAGTACCATCCCTCAACAAAACGTTCAGGATGATTAAAAATTCTCGGTTTATGGGTTGAAATCAGGTTCTGCTTAACATTCATTTTCTAGTTTCGCTTGAAGTGAAGCGGTTAATCTAGAAATAACATGAGCATCTGGGAAAAACGGTTAATTTCAGTACCGAGAAACATAGTTGCACAAGTAAATTAATCAAGATAAGTCCTCTGTTGATATCACATTGAAGCGAGGGAATAAAATTGTTATTTTTTTGTTAATTAAATATAAAATAATTACTAGATAGATACCCGAATCTTGTACCTAGTCCTGAAGGATGTTATAGTTAGCAGGAGAATGGGTAAACTCTACCGTGTTACATCAGGATAAAAAACTGTTTTTAATTGGTCAGGTAACAAGTCTGAGTGGAATTGCCATCAGAACAATTCGCTATTACGAAAGTTTAGGCTTAATCAAATCATCAGGACGCACAGAGGGAGGTTTTCGCCAATTTTCCCTAGATGTGCTCAACCGGTTAGCTTTCATTAAAAGAGCCCAAAGTTTAGGTCTAAGTCTGGAAGAAATTGGCGATATTCTAGCTGTTTATGACCAAGGAGAACCCCCCTGTGGCGAAATTCAAGAAAAGTTAGTAGAAAAACTGTCCCGGATTGATAGCCAAATTGCTCAGTTATTGACTTTACGTGGACAAATTGGGGACTTATTGGCTGGATGGCACGATAAACCAGATCAGCAAGAGGATAAAATTTGCCCAATTATCCAATAACAGTATGGGAAGTAGATGTACAGGTTAATCTTCACCCAAAAATTCTTGATCTTCTAGGTAACGAATAGCCAAGCCATCAACCACCTTCACTACTCCTTTAGTATAGGTGGCTGCGTTGTGTGCTGCTCTCCACGCTCCCCAATTGGGAACAAAGCCGGTGAGGGTAACTCTACCATTTTCCACTACGACATTGACATCTTCAGCTTCAACAAAGGTGTTGCGTTCTAAAGCATTCTCAATAGTTCTGGCAATTTCTTCATCTTCTGGTCTCTTAGTGGGGACAACAGCTAGTTCATTGATAATATCAATTACTCCGGTAATGGCGTATGCTATGTCTTGCGCCTGAAATTTTTTCCAATAAGCGTCTACTGTCCCCCGCAAAGTTAGTAACCCACCGATAACGCTCACATCAATTTTGTTAGCATCAATATCTGGATCCCAACTAAGAGCGTTGGCTACATTGGATGCGATTTCTTCATCTATGGGAACAGGAATTGTACTAGGATACTGCACTTGTAAATGATTAATTACCTCCGATATTCCCGGTATTTCTTTTGTATCTTGTTCTGCTATGCTTTTGGCTCGATAACTAGGTACTGTTCCCCGTAGGGTGACTTTGGTATGATCAACAGTTACACCTACATCTGCCGCATTTACACGGTCGTCCCAATGCAGTTTTTCTACAACTTTAGCTTGGAGTTCTTCATCTATGGCTATAGTCATAATTACACCCGTTTAATTGCTGTGTTCTCAGTGCAGCCGCCTTAACTGACTCTAATATTAATTAGATTTGCTTTTCCTCTCTCCTGGGAGATGTATTGAAAATTTTGATTTATATACTTAGGTAAGATACCGAATTTATGGGGAAGTGAAACAATATTCAGCCCGCGTGGGCGAGCTGAATGTGTACTTAGTAAGATACAACTAGTGTTTCATCGGTGACTTTGGTATATTGGGTGACGATTTCTCGGAAGAATTGACCCTCAATAGTTTCCTGGTCTAACAATAAATCAACTAAATATTCCAAAACTTCGCGGTGATCTTGTAATAGTTGTTTTGCTTGTAGGTAGGAACTGTTGACAATTTCCCGGACTTGAGAATCAATTTTGGCGGCAATTTTTTCAGAATACTCTGATTTACTCATCCAGTCGCGCCCCAAGAAGACTTCACTGCTTTGATTTTCTAAGGACAATAATCCTAAATCAGACATCCCAAACCGTGTTACCATTTGTCTGGCCATTGTTGTAACTTGTTGCAAATCATTACTTGCACCTGTTGTTACTTCTGGCTGACCGAAAACAATTTCTTCGGCGGCGCGACCCCCCAATGTGGCGATAATTTTGGCTTTGATTTGAGAGCGGGAAATTAACCCCTGTTCTTCGTTGGGTGTAAACCAAGTTAGTCCTAGTGCTTGACCCCGGGGAATGAGTGTCACTTTCTGAACTGGGTCATGGTCTTTGAGTAGTGTGCCGATTAGGGCGTGTCCCACTTCATGGTAGGCTATGAGGCGCTTGTTTTTGCTATCGACTAAGGCCGTACCTTCCATACCTGCTACGACTCTATCTATGGCATTATCTATTTCTAGAATGGTAATTGCTTCTTTGCGTCTTCTAGCAGTGAGAATGGCTGCTTCATTGAGTAAGTTGGCTAAATCTGCACCCGTAAAACCAGGAGTTCGCCGCGCGATCGCATCTAAGGATACACTAGAGTCAATCTTTTTATTGCGTGAGTGGACTTGCAAAATTTCCGCACGTCCTTTGAGGTCTGGAGCGTCAACCATCACTTGTCGGTCAAAGCGTCCGGGTCTGAGCAATGCTGCATCTAAGACATCAGGGCGGTTAGTCGCAGCAATAATAATAATACCTGTGTTACCTTCAAAACCATCCATTTCGGTGAGCAGTTGGTTGAGAGTTTGTTCCCTCTCGTCGTTACCGCCACCGATACCAGTCCCCCGCTGTCGTCCCACTGCATCGATTTCATCGATAAATATTAAGCAGGGGGCGTTTTCCTTAGCTTTTTTAAATAAGTCCCGGACGCGGGACGCACCTACCCCCACAAACATCTCTACAAATTCTGACCCGGAAATACTAAAGAAAGGTACACTAGCTTCCCCGGCGATCGCTTTTGCTAGCAAAGTTTTACCAGTACCCGGAGGGCCGACTAATAAAACTCCTTTGGGAATGCGCGCACCTACAGCAGTAAATCTTTCTGGTTGCTTGAGGAAGGTCACCACTTCTGCTAGTTCTTCCTTGGCTTCTTCCACCCCAGCCACATCATCAAACTTGACACCAGTTTTTGCTTCCATTTGAAAGCGAGCGCGAGACTTGCCAAAATTCATGGCTTGATTAGAAGCATTGGCGGAGCGTCGGAGGAATAATAACATTAAAGCCACCAGTGGTAAAATCCACATGAGGTTAATTAACAGTCCCACAGCTAACCTGCTGTTAGCAGAGGAAACCTGACCAAAATCTACGTCTTGTTCTATGAGTGTGTTAATTAACTCAGTGTTTTTTGCTAACAGCCTGACTCTTATTGGTGGTGCATCAGGAGCTTGTCCCTTGAGATAAACCTTGGCTATCTGTTCGGTTTCGTCCAGCTCTACTTTTTTTACTTCCCCTTGTTTAGACTTATTAATTAACTGACCATAAGTCAGGGAGTCGCCCTCGGCTTTTTGCCCCCAGGCGGGAGTACCCATAAAAATACCTGGTAACATCAGTAAACTGGCGACTAAGGCAGCTGTACGCTGTTTTCTCAATGACTTTTTCCCGACATTTTCCATAATAATTACCCTTTGTCTAGTGGCATTAGCTGCGCCCTGAATTTATGCCTATGTTTTCGGCAAAAATTACTCTAACCAGAAATTATTATTTTATTATCTAGTCTAACTTCTAGACTAAGCTTAACCTACTAACTCTAGTTTCTTTGCCCGGGTATGGAATATTTGCCCATAATTCCCCGCCTAGCAGCCCAGCCAGATGGGTATTAATTCCTCAGATATAGTCCTATGGTAGTTCAGGCCGATTCTGTGGCATTTGACGAGAGAAATATAAATATGTAATATTTAAAATAAACATAATCGTAATGACTCCGCCTTTACTATATGGTGGTGTTGTATTAATATCTTGACTTTATGGGTGAATTATGGTAAATATTGTTGGCATTGGTGGTAGTTTAAGACCTGATTCCTACACCCAGAAGGCTTTACAAGTAGCAGCACAACGGGTAGAAGCCTTGGGCGCTGAGGTGGAAGTTTTAGATTTGCGCCAGTTAAATTTACCATTTTGTCATGGGGGAAAAGATTATTCCCAACATCCCGACGTGCAAAGGTTACGTGATACTGTAACTGGGGCTGATGGCTTGATTTTAGCCACACCGGAATATCATGGCGGTCTGAGTGGTGTTTTAAAAAATACTCTGGATTTGATGAGTTTTGATGAACTATCTGGTAAAGTGACCGGGATGATTAGCGTCTTGGGTGGTCAGGCGAATAGTAATGCACTTAATGACCTACGCTTGATTATCAGGGGTGTACATGGCTGGGTGATACCAGAACAAATTGCTATTGGCAAAGCCTGGGGTGCTTTTAGTCCCGAAGGTAAGCTATTAGATGAAAAGCTCTCGGAAAGATTTGACCAATTTGCTCAGAGTTTAGTTGATAATACTCGCAAGTTACGAGGAGTTGATTAGATATCGTCAACACCGAGAGGCTCAGATCCCCGATTTCTTTGATAAGTCGGGGGTTTTTATATTATTTGGGTTCGTGATTTTCACTGAATTTAAGCAAATATCTAGAAAATTAGCTATTTAATAGCATTTAAATTTAAATAAACTTTTTACTAAATAAATTAAATGAACTTGGTTTAATTCGTACTTTTGGTAAAAATTATCAGTTTAAAATTGGTAATAAAACAAATTTACCAGCAGAAATTATAGTTGCTGCTTGTTTGGAGTATGCGAGTCGGGTAAATTACGGCGGCAATACCATTAATATTTCTAGTTTACTTTATAATGAAGGTAGTCCAGGGATGGCTTTTAAACTGACAGAAAACGTTTTGTGTGAAGCAATAGAAACAGTTGCGAAAAGATTTGATGCACTTGTTTTTTCTGATACCGCAGGGATAATTCAATTAACTTTTAAGGATGAAATTATTGCTAATCATGAGAAGTCAATGGCGAAAGAAAAAGCCAAAGCATTAGAAGAAATTTTAGATCAAGAAGATAATAATTTACCTTGTTTAGTTTGTCACTTGTAATTTTATATAATTTCACAGTTTAACACCAAAATTTTTCTTTAATCTATTAAATCTCAATTGAATATGTATAACTTACCAATTGCTGATAATTTAAATATTTCAGCATTAGCAGGATTATTTGATTCTAGAGCTACTTCTTATAAATATCTTTATTTTTTATCTTTATTGGATATTTTAAAAAGAATAAATTTTGCTCGTTTATCAGCAATTAGCTTTCGAGAAATTATTGTTGAGATGTTGGCTAATGCTTGGTATACTCACAAATTTTTTAAACTTTCCTTTGGAACAATAGACCAAATCGCTAATAAATTAGATGATCTAGAATTGGAAATTACAGAACCAATTTTAAAATTTAGAGATCCAGATAAGAAGATTTTACGTAATACTATTAATAATCAAAATATTGAAGATATTATTAACTCTATTAATCGTTATGTTTCTTATCGCTTAATTCGTCCTTTCTTCACTCAAGAAACTAGAGGATTAAAAGATTATGATGTTAACCCAGCTATTATTAATTTAGCTAAGAATCAATTTGATATAAAAAAGCCTTTGTATTGCTTTAACGCTGAAGACCAGCAAGATTGTAACGCCATTATTTTACATCCAGATTGGGTAGAATATTTAGAAGAAAATTACACAATAGTTAGGGGTTGGGTATCTTGGGAATGGTTAAATTATATGCAGCAACAAAACCCTAGTATTCCCAATGTGGTTAATAAATTATTTATGCCACAACAAAGAGATTCTTTAGCAAATCAAACTAAATATTGGAAAACTATTTTAGAGCATCAGGATATTAAATGTATTTATTCTCAAGTTCAATTAAATAAGGATGAAATCTCATTAGATCATTATTTGCCTTGGTCATTTGTTGCTCATGATCAACTATGGAATTTAATTCCAACTACAAAATCTGTTAATTCTTCTAAATCTAATAATATACCATCTGAAAAATATTTTTCTAATTTTGTTAAGTTGCAATATTTAGGCTTAGATATTTATCATCAAAAAGTTTCTCAGAGTAAATGGTTAAATGATGTTGAATCTTTTGTTGCAGAATTGAAAGTTAATCAAGCCAATGATTTATTAAATTTAGAAATTCTAACTAATGCTTACGAAAAAACTATCCAACCATTAAGTTCTTTAGCAACTATTCAGGGTTTTAGTGCTAATTGGGTTTACGCTGAGAAATAATGAACCAACATTAGTAATTTGGTTGGCATATAGTGAAGAACTTTGTGAACAAGCGGTTACAGAATTTCAAAAAGCATGGGACTGTATAGGCGATCGCACCATCTCAACTTACCGCTTCTTGGGTAGCCATGATTTAGATTTAGAACAGGCTGAAGATGATTTAATAGTAGCAGGATTAGCCAAAGTATACAACAACGCCGCTCAAAAGAGTATTGGCTTTATTTCAAAAAAAACTCTGCGTACCTCCGCGTTACCTTTGCGTACCTTTGCGTTTAAAATACTCAAAAAATGACTACACCAGAAAAGATAATTTACCTTGATTACCATTCAACTACTCCCGTTGATTTGAGAGTAGCCGAAAAAGTCATGTATTATATGACTAATGCCTTTGGTAATGCCAATAGTGTAAATCATATATATGGAGATGAAGCAGCACAAGTTGTTAAACAAACCCGTCAACAAATAGCCGAATTAATCAATGCTTCCCAAGCAGTGGGTAAAATTCCCATCAACTTTCAAGACTGGGGTATTACCTATCTAGCGATTTCTGGACACAAACTTTATGCACCCAAAGGAGTTGGTGCATTAGTCGTCAAAAAAGGTGAACACCTGCAACCTATTATATATGGTGGTGGACATCAACAGGGAATCAGATCAGGTACGCTCAACGTCCCCGGAATCGTTGGTTTAGGTGAAGCTTGTCACTGGAGACGCTTGGAGATGGAAAAAGATTTATTGCGATCGCACTTTTGCGAAACCAACTCCAAAACTTGCTACAATCACAAATACCTGATTTAGTAATTAACGGAGACTTCAACAACCGTTTATCAGGTAACTTACATATTTCTATCCCGAATATTCCTAATAGTGCGATTATTGCGAGAGTTAGCCATCAATTAGCGATTTCTACAGGTGCGGCTTGTTCATCGGGTGTTGTTGCACCATCTCACGTTTTACAAGCGATGAATTTTGCTCAAAATCTGATTGAAGGAGCGTTAAGAATTGGTATTGGTAAATTTACCACCAAAGCCGAAATAGAAAAAACATCCTCTCTGATTATCAACGCAGTCAATAAAATTCAGCAACTTCTTTAAACTCTCTCTCAAAAATCAGTTCAGTATCTTCAAGCAGCATCTTAATTACTTCACGTAAATTTTGCTGTCATTCATCCAAAGTTTCACCTTGAGAATGCGCCCCAGGAAATCCAGGTACATAACCCACATAAAGATTTTTCTGTGAATCTCTCTCAATTATTGCCGTGAAAGTCTTCATGTAATTTTAACTCCAAACCTCAGTTAAATCCAACACAAATCCAGGTAAAACATCTTCCCCTGATAAACTAACAGGATGATCTAAAACTTCCACATTTCTACCACGACGATAAATTTCTACTCGTTGATTTTTGCGGTCAATCAACCAACCCAAACCAGCACCATTTTCTATATATTCTCTCATCTTAGCTTGCAACTTTTCTAGAGAGTCAGTTTTAGAACGTAATTCCAGCACAAAATCAGGACAAATTGGCGCAAAAGTTTCTTGCTGTTCTAAAGTCAGAGCATCCCATCTTTGTTTATCTACCCAAGCTGCATCAGGAGAGCGATTAGCACCATTGGGAAGACGAAAACCTGTGGAAGAATCAAAAACTTTACCCAGTTTATTTTGACGGTTCCACAGCCAAAGCTGCCCTTCTATATCTAGGTTTTTGTTGCCAGTATCACTGCCGGTAGGTGGCATAATAATTAACTCCCCCGTAGCAGTTCTTTCTAATTGTAAATCTCGGTTAGCGAGTGCCAAATCAACGAATTGCTCATAAGAAACTTGAAGTGTGAGTGTATTTGGGATATTGACAGCAATGGACGGGGTTAAGTTAGGTTGTGTCATCATTCCATCCTGAAACTGTTGCTTACGAAGACGGTTGCATTCAAATTTTCTAGTTACCTTCAGAATAACAACGAAACTTGAGCTATGGGTTCAGGTATCTGGAAAACCTCTCTTCCGCAAGGAACTACGGTGTACACACAAATGATTGAATTACTCCATTTATGTAGGGTGTGTTGTCGCGTAGCGCAACGTACTGGACTGACAAGCTTAAAAAAGTTCATTAGAAGTAGGTTGGGTTAAGCGCAGCGCAACCCAACGTTGCCAATGATGTTGGGTTTCCCAAAACCTCAACCCAACCTACAATTTTTTACTTGTGTGTATATCTTGACACTCCCCACGGCTAGAAGCCGGGGGAGTGTCAATGATTGGTTCTGCAAAAACTGTTACCAGTACAATTCACTATCTGCAAGTAATTGGCTATGCAAACGTTAGCGATTGGAGTCCATTGTTACCAACCGCTAACCCTGGTGAGGTGATGAGTATTTTAATTCGTCAGATTTTAATGGCATAAACCATTATTCTGGCAATTATCCGCAAATCCAGTTCCCCTCCTCCCTTGCACAGGAGGGGGGGATTAAGTTTCCCAGTCTAATGATGATGATGATGATGGTGACTTCCCGCCAACTGGGGATTAACCGCCATAGCTTCCTGATTCATTAACTCAGCAATATGATCATTCGCCCATTCCGCCGCCATTGCCAAAAACTCTGGATTATCGTTAACACAAGCCATCTGCACATAATTCACATTAGCATACTTTTTCGCCAATGCGTGAATAATGTGATGTACATCTAAGAGAGTCTCATGGTTTTCTGTGGCAAAACCAATAGGCATAAAGATAACTGCTTTTGCGCCCAATTGAATCAAATTACTAGCAGCTTGCTCCGCATTAGGTAAAGTCCATTCAATTAAAGGCGTATCGTGGTTTAGCCAACCCACGGAAATCAAAGGATAACGGTTAATTAACTTATCCCGCACTAAATCATATAGGACTTGACTTTCAGTAATTCCAGAAGTGAACCCTTTAGCCTTGTGGGGACAGCCATGATTCATTAACACTATACCAATTTGAGAAGGTAAATAAGCTGTACCCAAGTCAGAGGAAATCTTTTCCTCAACCAGTTTAGCCATCAAATCAATATAGTCCGCTTCATTATAAAATGAGGGGATGTAGCGCAGTCCTTTCACCCAGTGTTCTTCTGACTGAGCAACAGTGGCCAAAGCATTGTTAACCTGCTCAACTGCAATACCACTAGTAAAGATGGAATCAACAACTAATAAAGGGTAAATGAGGACTTTCTCAAAACCTTGATTGTGAATTTCTGCTAAAACTTGGTGAGGTAAGAAGGGGGCGCAAAAGTTAAAAGCCTTGAAAACTTGGATACTATCCCCCCACTTAGCCTGCAAATTCTTTTCAATTCCAGCCCGTTGCTGTTCAAAAATGGCATTGTGTGGGGAAATAAAATCATGGTGGGTGTGTCCCCACTCGTGGCGGTCAAATAAGGCCAATAGCTTTGCTAAGGGCGGATAAATCCAGGTTGGTACTGGTGCAAATTTTGCAGTTAGTAGATTTAAGGCTTGTTCGTTATAGTTAGCAAAATCTTCATAGCTTTCTACCTCACCGTAGCCCATAAGTAAGACGGCTACCCGGTCTTTTCTTGGTAATTCCTCGTGAGTGTGTTGCTGTTTTTCTGGTGTGGCCACCATAATCAGTTCCTCAATATAAATCTATATAAACTCGGTTTGAGAGCCATTCACTTAGGGAATAACTCTATTGATCCGCTAATTAGTAGTTTATTATCCCATCCAGGGGGATAGGTTGATCATGGAGTTAACAATAATATATCAAAAGGCATATAAGGGTTATTACTATTTACTGAGTAGTAAAAATAGTTGTTTGATCAAGCTGGATTCCACATGAGAATTTAGTTTAGAGGGCTGTTTTCAGATATCATCAAGGTAACATCAACTAACTTAGTAAATTCATGTGGGGAGTTGTCTAGTTGCTGTTACTTATTCAAGAGTGTGATAAAGTACAAAAATCTATGAGAAATCATGGACAGCCAATTATGACTGAAGAGAAATGAGTATAATTATTTGCCCTGGAATCCATGAGCCGGGATTGACAGAAAACTTTATATCAGAATGCTTGTTTTCAGCCCCTGATAGCTGCAAACCACAAAACAGCGGTAAAATCCTGGTTTTTCCCGGTGATGGGTTATTAGTTTTATCATCAGTTCACATTCTGCAATTTTTAGGCGATCGCTTACGGAATGATTTAAAATCACCAGTAACATTCATTAGCTTTAGTGCCGGTGTGGTGGGAGCCATAGGGGCGGCCTGTTCCTGGCAATTGTTAGGTGGTAATATTAAGGCCTTTATTGCTATAGATGGCTGGGGAGTCCCACTATGGGGTAACTTTCCGATACATCGCATGAGTCATGATTATTTTACCCATTGGAGTTCTTCATTATCGGGTGGTAGACATGATAACTTTTACGCAGATCCAGCAGTAAACCATTTATCGATGTGGCGCGCGCCTCAAACAGTAAAAGGTTGGTGGATACATTCATCTGTAAAAGCCTCTCAACCCCCAGTTACCCTGACTGCAGCGGAATTTTTACAGTTACTAATCAAACGCTATGAACAATAGAATCAACATGAGTGAAAACTAAACAACTCAAAATTGAAAATTCCCAAATAATAAATATCAACACCAGGAAATGAGGAGAAGCAAAGAAAATATAGCTTATTCCCCCATCTCAGTTCCAGTAGTAAATTCCCAGTATTTATAATGTTTCCCACTGAACCAGCTGCTGTCAATAACGGATTTAGCGCCCTGCTAAAAAATCGTGGTTTTATGCTCCTGTGGATTGGGCAGCTGTTCTCCCAGTTAGGAGATAAAATATTTTTTGTGTTAATGGTGGCGCTGCTGGAGAATTACCAACCGCCGACCGGGTTAGCCCAAAACTCCATGTACTCAATTTTGATGCTAGCCTTTACATTACCGGCGATTTTGTTCGGTTCTGCGGGTGGTATCTTTGTTGACCGCTTCTCTAAAAAGCTGGTTTTAACCGTCTCTAATTATATTCAAACTGTATTAATGCTATTCATTGCATTTTTACCAAGAGACTTTTTCATGTTATTGTTGCTGACTTTTGGTGTTTCCACCTTAGCCCAATTTTTCACTCCCGCTCAACAAGCTGCTATCCCGGTTTTAGTGCGAAGAGAGAATTTTATGGCGGCCAATGCGGTGTACAGCACCACCATGATGGGATCTTTAATTGTGGGTTTTGCTATTGGAGAGCCAATATTAACTTTAGCCAAAGATTGGTTAGGAGCCAGGTATGGTCAAGAAATTGTCGTCGGTGTACTATACCTATTATCAGGATTAGCCGTACAGCTGATTAACTTCGGAGCCGAAAGCAGATTATCGGGTAATGAAAGCACCAGTGTAATTAATCCTTGGGCTGACTTCAAAGCAGGTTTAGGCTATCTCACAAAAAATCCTTTAATATTAAACGCCATGCTGCAACTCACAACTTTATATTGTGTCTTTGCCGCATTAATGGTATTAACCATTAGATTAGCCGCCGACTTTGGTTTAAAGGATAAACAATTTGGCTTTTTCTTAGCTGCTGCGGGTGTAGGTATGGTATTTGGTGCAGCAATTTTAGGTCATTGGGGCGATAAATTGCATCACAAACCCTTACCCCTAATGGGATTTTTAATGATGTCCCTGGTTTTAGGGGTGTTCACTTTCACCCATAATCTCATTCTCGCTCTAGGACTAAGTGGCTTTTTGGGTGTAGGTGCTGCATTAATTGGCGTACCGATGCAAACTTTAATTCAACAGCGCACACCACCCCCCATGCACGGAAAAGTATTTGGCTTTCAAAATCATATCGTTAATATTGCCTTATCTGCACCCCTGGCAATTACTGGCCCTTTAACAGATATGCTCGGCTTAAGAATTGTTTTGGTGGCAATGAGTATTATAGTTGCAGGTGTTGGTATTTGGGCATGGAAAAACACCCGCGGAGTGCTACAAGATGTAATTTAACGTGAGTTTGAGGGATAAGAAAGCGCAAAAAGCTGGCTATATATGAAGCCTAACTCTTATTTGCCTAAAAAACCTGCCATTGATATCTACTCTTAAAGCCAAGAGTCTCCTTAGCGATCGACGGATTGTCTTGCCGGCTTAGACTGTACTCTGTCTTGTCTAAAGGGTGATTGTTTCACAGTGCGACGGTTCTTTTGCTGAGTCATTTCAATAGCATTGGGTTGAGTATTTGCCCAATTAACACCAATGGAGGTGGATAAGGTTTTAGTATTGCTTGGTACTATCATTCCTCGATTAGCATTGATACCGATTGTATGCTCAGTACCACTTTCCCAAACCCCCAAAGACTCCATTTTTATCTTTTCAAGAGTACTGAAACTTTGTAAGTGAGCTTGAATCTGTTCCAGATTGCGGGTGGCATTAGGACTGATAGCACCTGCTGTTAATTTCTCACCAGCAAAAGATGAACCAAACATATAACGCACAGCCATGATGCCATCGGATAAAGCTCGTATTTCACCATCCCCATCAATATCTAAATAGCCTTTGGTGAATCCTTCTCGTAAGTGAGCTTGAATCTGTTCCAGATTGCGGGTGGCATTAGGACTGATAGCACCTGCTGTTAATTTCTCACCAGCAAAAGATGAACCAAACATATAACGCACAACCATGATGCCATCGGATAAAGCTCGTATTTCACCATCGCCATCAATGTCTAGATTCCAGATAGGGGCGACATTTTCCACCGTGAGGTTAAAGGTAGTTACAGAAGTGGCGTTATCGCTATCAGTAGCAGTGATGGTGACGGTTTGACTTTCATCAGGTCCATCAGTACTGTCAAAATTCCAACTCCAAGTACCATCTTGATTGGTTGTGATTGCACCCACAGAAGCAGTTAGAGTGACGGTATCATTGCCTCTATCACTCCAAGTACCACTGTTAACTGCTGTCTCACCTTTGGAAACAGTAATACTGTTATTATTCACGCCTATTTGTGGGGCGACATTTTCCACCGTGAGGTTAAAGGTAGTTACAGAAGTGGCGTTATCGCTATCAGTAGCAGTGATGGTAACGGTTTGACTTTCATCAGGTCCATTAGTACTGTTGAAATTCCAACTCCAAGTACCATTTTGATTGGCTGTGATTGTACCCACAGAAGCAGTTAGGGTGACTATATCATTACCTCTATCACTCCAAATACCGCTGTTAACTGCTATTACCCCTTCGGAAACAGTGATACTGTTATTATTCACCCCTATTTGTGGGGCGACATTTTCCACCGTGAGGTTAAAGGTAGTCACAGAAGTGGCGCGATCGCTGTCAGTAGCAGTGATGATGACTGTTTTATTCTCATCGGAACCTTCACTAGTATCAAAATTCCAAATCCAGGTACCATCTTGATTAATAGTCACTGTACCCACAGAAGCAGTTAGGGTGACTATATCATTACCTCTATCACTCCAAATACCGCTGTTAACTGCTATTACCCCTTCGGAAACAGTAATCCTGTTATTATTCACCCCTATTTGTGGGGCGACATTTTCCACCGTGAGGTTAAAGGTAGTTACAGAAGTGGCGCGATCGCTATCAGTAGCAGTGATGGTGACGGTTTGACTTTCATTTGGACTATCAATACTGTTAAAATTCCAACTCCAAGTACCATCTTGATTTGTTGTGATTGCACCCACAGAAGCAGTTAAGGTGACTATATCATTGCCTCTATCACTCCAAGTACCACTGTTAATTGCTATTACCCCTTCGGAAACAGTAATACTGTTATTATTCACGCTTATTTCTGGGGCGACATTTTCCACCGTGAGGTTAAAGGTAGTCTCGGAGGTGGCGCGATCGCTATCAGTAGCAGTGATGGTGACGGTTTGACTTTCAATCGGACTATCAGTACTGTCAAAATTCCAACTCCAAGTACCATCTTGATTAGCTGTGACAGTACCCACATAAGCAGTTAAGGTGACTGCATCATTACCCGCATCACTCCAAGTACCGCTGTTAACCGCCGTGTCACCTTTGTAAACAGTGATACTGTTATTATTCACGCCTATTTGTGGGGCGACATTGGACACCACAATATTGAATTGCTCGGTAAGGAATGCCCCATCACTATCTGTTACGGTTAGGGATGCCTGATAAATGCCATTATTGGGGTAAGTATATTTGACATCGGCACCCTTTAACTTCTGATTAGAACTTGTATTATTACCAGCAGCAAAATCCCAAACATAATCTAATTCGTTATCTACATCAGTGGCTAAGGCGCTAAAACTGGCTTCCTCTCCCTCATTTAAGCTGGTGGGAACTGTCAGATTGACAATAGTTGGTGCCACATTTTCCACCGTGAGGTTAAATCTACTCTCGGAGGTGGCGCGATCGCTATCAGTAGCAGTGATGGTGACGGTTTGAGTCCCATTTTGTCCATCAGTGCTGTCAAAATTCCAACTCCAAGTGCCATCTTCATTAACTGTGACAGTACCCACAGAAGCAGTTAGGGTGACTATATCTTTACCCGCATCAATCCAAGTACCACCGTTAACCGCTGTGTCACCTTCGGAAACAGTGATACTATTATTATTCACGCTTATTTGTGGGGCGACATTGGCTACCGTGAGGTTAAAGGTAGTTTCGGAGGTGGCGTTATCGCTATCAGTAGCAGTGATGGTGACGGTTTGACTTTCATCAGGTCCATCAGTGCTGTTAAAATTCCAACTCCAAGTACCATCATTGGTTGTGATTGCACCCACAGAAGCAGTTAGGGTGACTGCATCATTACCCGCATCACTCCAAGTACCGCTGTTAAACGCTGTGTCACCTTCGGAAACAGTAATCCTGTTGTTATTTACGCCTATTTCTGGGGCGACATTTTCCACCGTGAGGTTAAAGGTAGTTTCGGTGGTGGCGCGATCGCTATCAGTAGCAGTGATGGTGACGGTTTGACTTTCATCAGGTCTATCAGTACTGTTAAAATTCCAACTCCAGGTACCATCTTCATTAACAGTCACTGTACCCACAGAAGCAGTCAGGGTGACTATATCATTACCTATATCACTCCAAGTACCACTGTTAACTACTGCATCACCTTCTTTTGTGATGATGGTGTTATTTTCTATGGATATCTGCGGAGGAAGATTATTCACTGTCACCTCAGTACTGAAGGATGCTCGCCCTCCATCATCATCAGTGACAGTAAAAGTCACTGGATAGATACCATTTTTGGTGTAGGTGTGGTTAATCTTGAATATATTCTCAATTCTTGTACCATCGCCAAAGTCCCAAATATAAGTGTGGGCATCATCGCCAAAATCGATAAAGTCACCTTGAAACTCTATGGTGTCTCCCTGATTAATTTCTAGTTGACTGGCATTAATGACTAAGTTTTTGGGAGCACTATTGTTGATAGTTAACAGAATGATATCTTCCAGGATAGTCTCTTCATTAGTATCAGTGGCTCTCACGGTCAAATTATAAAAGCCATTGTCACCAAAACCCAAATCATACAGGGTAAACCAGTCTTTGACTTCCGCAATCAAATTATAGGAATTAGCTCCCTCCTCTAGCAGAGTTACGGTGACACCATCAATTTCTTGTTGTCCATTATTTGCTGCGGGGAGTTGGCTGATATCAATGGTGGTAATCAGAACATCGTCCAAAAGTAATTCCACAAACCTGATTTGGGTGATATCTCCCTTAATATTAGCTTCTAACTTCAAAGGATCGCCTTCAGAAATGGGTTCTACTCTGTCAATCATCATGTTGACTGATGGTGTACTACTGGCTGTGAGGCTCCTAGCCCCGGTTTGGGTGTTTAATTGTGGTATGCCTAAGCCTAACCGAATATTTTGATAACTAACTGCGCCATAGTTTTCCCCTCTGACTTTGATGCTACCAATCAGATTATTAATCAGATTATCAATCTCATTACCAGCGGATCTAAATTCCAGTAGATTTTCTCCGCTATCGCCGTTTAAAATTACATCGGCTCCGGCTTTGATATTTTCGCCGTTGACTCGGAACTTATTATTACCAATTCCTGTGTTAACCGTAAAGGTATCATTCTCATTGGCACTGTCGAGGAATATTTCGTTGTCTCCGCTACCAGTCTTAACGGCTACATGAGATTTGATAGTACTGGCGATGAGGTTGATCCTATTCCCTCCATCCCCTAGGTTAACTGTGGTTCCATCGACTCCAGCCAGGGTGATGGCATTTTGGTTAAAATCAGCGGTAATATTGTTAATACCTTTGGTATTAACAATTGTCAGTTGGTTTTCCCCTATCCCTGCATCAATGTTACCACCTTTGGCAATAACACCTGAAATTTTGATGTTATCCGCCCCCGCACCACTATTAATAGTCAGGTTAGTGACATTTTCACCATTACGTACATTTATGAAATCGCCATCACCCAGAGAGGAGATAGATACATTACCCTTAGGTTCGACTAAATCAATAGTATTGAAACCTTCTCCGGTGTTAATGTTTAAATTCTGGACTGTAGGAGCATTTTTCTGTTCAATCAAGTCACCCTGACTACCAGTATTAATGGTGAGGGTTTGCAGTTTGTCAAAGGTGACAATGAATTTTTGCGGTTGTGCATCTGGGACAAAATTAAACTTGGTAATACCAAAGTCATTAGCTAGGGGTGGAGCCAGGGGGTTTGTGGATACAACAGCAGAAACATAGGCATCCCCATCATTAGCCACAATATCAGTGGCGGCGGTTAAACTTCTGTTACGAACTATTTGCAGTAGTTGCAGTCTACCAGTATTCTTGTCAATCTCCAGTCCCGGTAGGGTATTGATCTCGCCGCTGGTGACATATAGGAATTGTCGATTATCAGTGCTAGTAATGGTTAAATCTGCTGCTCCCTTAAAGCCCCTGATGCCTGATGTGCCATCCCGCAGGATTTGGATGGGTTGGTAAGTCTGCGTTGTGGTATCTATGACAAGTTTGCCTTCAGCATCCAGTGGAAATACAGCCAGAGTACCAGTGTGGGCGCTCAAGGTATAGATGAACTTATCAGTGACTGCAAGATCACTAATTCCCCTCATGACGTTCCGAACTGTGACATCTGCCCTGGTTAGCCGTTGCACTTCCTGGAGATCCGTGGCATTGAGAACCACTAACTGATTATCTTGACGACTGATGGCATATACTTTGCTACCGTCTGGACTTAATTCAATGGCTGTGACTTCTTTGAGGCTGTCAGTGAGGAAGGCAGGCTGTTGAAGAGTTAGTTTACCAGTTACTGGGTCATGGTGGAAGAGCAATACCCCTGCTTGTCCCGAATTATCAGAATTATTAATGGGGGAAACCCCTGCAAATACCTGATGATTGACACCTGTAGTTAGGGTGGTAATGGTTTGGGTACCTGTGCCTCTCCAGGAAGCTTCTGGGTTGATGGTGAGTTTACCAGTGTTGGCATCACGGTTAAATACGCTGATGGCTTCCTCGGTGGCTCCTGCTAGATAAACATAATTACCATCGGCGCTAATTGTCACTGCTGTTGACTCATCCAAGCCCTCTATTTGCACAGTGCCATCTCGGAAGATTTGTTCTTGAGTTATATTGCTGGTATTGACGACCACAAGGGCATTGAGTTGGTTGACACCGTAGAGATGTTTGCCGTCGGGACTGATGGTAATATCAGTTAGTCCTGTGGGGCGAATATATACAACTTCATCATCCTTGAGGTTTTGACCAGATATGGTATTCACTAACCTGGGGTAATTCAAGGCAGCATTAATGAAAATACTATCATCATCGGGAATCAGAGTCGCCCAAATTTGTCCATCACCTAGTCGGGTGAGGGGTGTGCCTCCGGCTAATAAGGGTTTTAAGAAGTCTTGATTGGTTTGATTTAAATCTATGCCCAATTGCGGGTTAAAGATATTCTCCCCGGAGACATTGATAAACAGCAGCATATCAAAGTCTACATTACTGTCTACATCAAAGTAGTTGACGTTGTACTTACCGGGAGCTATATCCACACGGTAAATAGCGGCTAAGGCATCCTCGGGAATATCCCCGGCTATGCCTAAATCTGCGATGCTTAAATCCAGTAACCCATGGACATTGGCACCGCCAATGAGATCAGCTATGAAGGGAGTTGCTACGGTATTATCCGTAATGAAGGGATTACTAGCCCGGACGCCGTCGAATTTTTGGATGGGAGCAGTACTCAGCAGTTGACGTGGTTGACCGGGAATTTGATAGTCAAGCTGAATACCAGCGAAACCAGTATGTTCAAATAGCTCCACGCGGATATTATGAATACCAGGACTTAAAGCTATTTGTCCTGATTTTTCTGAAAATCCATGTAACTCCCCATGATCAACTACCAATTGGTTGTTGATATACAGCCTAGAGCCGTCATCACTGCTCAGGAAGAAAGTAACTGTCTCATTCTGGTTATTGCCAGTGTTAATGAGTTCAATTTTACCCGTCCACAATACAGCAAAGTTATCTACGGGGGGATTTTGGAGGTTAAACCCTGAAAAGGGTTGAGTTGTATTACTTTGTTGAACTACCCCTGTGGTTTGAGAAGCTATGAGAGTTAAGGAACCGAAGTCAGGGAAAGTTGTGATGGGAAGATATGCACCGTGATGTGACTCTCTGACATACAGATTGGCTTGCAGTTTTTCACTGGTAATGTAAACAGCTTTTATATCGGGAGTACCTGCTAATTGACGATTATCGTCAACGGTGTTACCTCCTAAAATCAGTCGTCCGGGTCCACCGGAATTTCCTCCAGAGCTAGAGCCGCCAGATACGTTGACGGAGGCTTTGTCAACGTCCAGAACCGATGCCATGAGCTTGACTGTGCCCCCAGCGCCGCCACCAGCACCTTGGGCTAGGAATTGAGATCCTTGTGCATTGGTTATCCTACCTTGGGCTATGATTTCAAGTTCACCACCCGCAGCCCCTGGTGTTACATTATTAGCGGACACATCAAAGGTGACATTTGCACCAATCTCGACATTATTGGTGACAAAGATGGACAGGGGACGACTACCTTGGGCTGTGACTTTCACCCCATCGGGAATTACTAAATCTCCGGTAAATTGGAACTGGGCAATGGTGTTATTACTAATTAACGAAGTGGTATATGGTACTGTTTCTGAGAGTCCGCTAATTTGGAGAGTATCAGTATTGAAACGTATTTCTTGGGAAGCGGTAGGTGTTAAGGTAATTCTTGGTAGATCGTCATTGATGATTGTGCCTATGGCTATATCGGTGGTCATGGCTACACCATGACTGGGATTGGATAGGGTGACGGCAAAAGTTTCATCAGGTTCAAAATGAGTATCACCTGTGATGTTAACTGTAATTACCTTGGAGGTTTCCCCAGGGATAAAGGTAAGTATTCCCGATGGGAATTCCCCGCCAAAGTCTGAGGCATCAGCAGGGTTGGCTCCTGTGCGGGTAACAGTCCAGTCAACTGTACTTCTACCTTTAGTGCTACCGGAACGAGCCACGGTGAAGGTAAAGGCTTTGGTACCTGAATTACCTTCCCCTTGTACAGAGTCGGTAGCAGCGATCGCTACGGTTGATTGATGTACATCAATAATTTCCAATCCCCAAGAAACAGCCACATAAGCATAGTCATCAATTATTTCTAAGCTCATGGCTTCACCAGAAGTAGAATAAGCTCCCGTGAAAGTGGGTTTGCTTCGGTCAGCAACATAGATGCTTTCCAATCCCGCCTCAGTAATTATATATACGTAATCTCCCGCTACGTTAATGTTAGAAATCTTGCTAGATGTACTATAGGTTCCTGTTAATGTGGGATTAGAGGGATTGCTGATGTTGATAATCTCCAGTGTGGCATCATCAGCCACATAAGCGTAGTCTCCCACCACCTGTACATGGTCAAATCCGCCGGGCACATTGCGATAACCTGAAATATTGTTCAGGTTAGAGATACTTCTAATTTCCAGTCTTGTATCAGTAGCTAAATAAGCATAATTATTTAATACATCTAAGTCTTTGGTAACTGGGGTAGAAACTGAACCTGTACGTACAATGTTAGAAACATTTTCTATACCTATTACCTCTAGTTCTGTCCCCCAATAAGAAGTGTTAGAAAGATAGCCGGAATTACCTACTATTTCTAGGTTATTCGCCGAACCATAATAACTGGAATAACTTCCCATCAACTGGGGAGCAGAGCGATCGCTGATGTCTATGATTTGCAGTCCAGCGTCACCGACCAGGTAAGCATAGTTATCTACAAACTCCACATCATAGTAGGCATAATTAGGAGTTGCATCAGGTGCAGATGTAAATTCTGTGACACGATAGGGATTAGAGCGATCGCTGATGTCTATAATCTGGAGTTCTGCACCGACGGCTAAATAAGCATAGTTGGTCGTTATATCGTTAGCCACATAAACATCACGCGCCTCCAGTCCATTGGTATTATATTTACCGATAGTTTTGGGTCGGTTAGGATCACTGATATCGACAATTTTGAGTCCTGATGAACCGGCCATATAGGCATATGTACCCGCTACTTCCACATCATGATAGAAACTATAATCAAAATCTGAATCTGGATTTTGGTATGGATCCGTTGGGGGGAATAGAGGCGGGTATGGATCCGTTGGAGGTAGATATGGGTCTGTATTAGCTAGATTCACAACTGATAATTGTGAACCAAAATTATTCACATAATAAGCATAATCCCCTACCACTTCCAATTCAGTGGCAGACATAGTGGGATAAGACATTACCAACCAAGGATTGGACGGATTACTAATATCAAATTTTTGGATGACAGCATTATCACTGATGTAGGCGTAAGTATCTACTATTTCCAGACTACCAGAACTAGATCCGAAAGTATCATAACCTCCGACTCGTAGAGGATTAGAGGGATTGTTAATATCGATCACGTTTAGTCCCGAACTAGTAAGCAGATAGGCATAGTTACCGGATACTTCCACATCTCTAGCGCCGAAATAATAAATATTATTTTGATTATTTCGATCACTCGGGTCATAAGTAAGTTGGCTGAGGGAAATAGGCTTAGTGGGAGTACTAATATCGATGATTTCCAGTCCGGACTCAGAAACTAGATAAGCATAAGCAGAAAATCCAAAGTCACTTCCCACTACTTCCACATCATACACCTGACTGGAAGTCTGATAATCCACCTTAATTTTGGGCTGTGGGGGAATAGAATCATCAATCTGGATAATTTGTAGTCCGGCATCATAACCTACATAAGCATAACCGTTTAGTACCTTAACGTCGGTATAATAATTTGCGTAATTTCCGGCTGATACTTCTAAAGACTCCCTACTAAAGGTTCTATGATTGCCTACGAAGGAGGGTTGAGAGGGATTATTTACATCAACGATTTGTAGTCCCAAATCACTGACGATGTATGTGTAATTGTCTCTTACCTTGACATCATAGGCTGTAACTGGGGTATAGTGACTGCTCAACAGGACTGGGTTAGAGGTGTTAGTCACATCGAGGATTTGTAATCCCAAATCACCAACAATATAACCGTAGTTACCCACGACTTCTATATCACCTGCTGCCGATGTGGGAGTTTCATAAACAGCGATCAACTGGAGGTTGTCAAGATCCCTAATATTAATAACTTCCAGTTGTAAATCACCCCTTATATAGGCGTAGTCCCCCACGACCTTGACAACATTGATGGGAAAAGCAGTTTCATAGGTCGCCTTAAGTTGTAAATCAGTGGGATCACTAATATTAATGACTTGTAATCTCGCATCATTACTTATGTATGCGTAGTCACCCACTACTTGTACACGGGATGCAGTGGTATTATAACCCCCGACCCGGGTAGGTTCAGCCGGATTGCTGATGTCGATGACCTGCAATCCGGCATCATTAATCAGATAAGCATAATTATCTACTACTTGTATATCCTGAATACTCCCAGCAGAATAGTACAAACCTATTTCTTTGACGTTATAGGGACTGGTAATATCCAGAATTTCCACTCCGAAATCAGAAAGTATATAAGCATAGTTGCCCACCACTTCCACATCTGTAAAACTAGTGAAACTAAAATGAGTACCTGTAAGTATGGGCTGAGAAGGATTTCTAATGTCAATGATTTGTAGTCCTATTTGTCCATTATTCCGACCTTGATCAATGAGGTAGGCATAGTTACCGGATACTTCCACATCACGGGCATTGAAAGTATAATAATTAACTGTCAGAGTAGGTTGGGATGGGTCACTAATATTAATGATCTGCAGTCCGACATCATTAGCTATATATGCATAGTCCCCTTGTATCTCCACATCATGGGCGGTAATAGAATTATAGGAATTACCAATAATGGGAGATGGTATTTGCACAAGATTCAGGTTGATATTGCCTGTGGCATCCCCTGAGCCATCAACTGCTATGTGGTAAGTAGTTCCAGGTATGGGAGTAAAGGTAACTTCACTGGTTTTAGAGTTTCTCAGATTATCATTTGCAGCCACTAAACTCAGGGCATTCACGGCATCACCAGTAAACACTGCCAGAAGAGTATCAAAGTCACTGCCATGGGTGTCTATAGTGACTGTATCGGCAGATGGTGCTGTCCAACGCCACCAAGCAGAATTAATCGTGCCGCCTGAGGTATGTGTAGGTTCTCCTGTTTCCCCCGTAAATTCTATATTAATGCCGTTCAAAGCAACACTGGAGCCATTGACGGTAATACTATTGGCAAAGTCATCGTTAGAAGCGGAATTGTTGAATTGCGCCTGACTGAGAATGTTTTCCCCTGAGGCGACGGTGACATGATTACCATCAATAGTTATGGCAGAGCGTAGGGCTAATTCCTCAATAATCAGTTTATCCTGATCATCTTTCCCGCCCAGAAAATCGATGTGTGTGAAATTATTAATGAATAATAATTCCTGACCATTACCTATTAATTGGTCTTCCTGCAATTTCCACTCCACAGGACCACTGTAGTTGCTGATATCTGCGCTGAGTTTTTCGACACTTTCTAGAATTAGCTGATCATCATCTAACAAGCTACTGGTGTCTATATCCCTTGGGTTTTCTTTAATGTCTAGTCTGAGGCTATCTTCTCCCATACCGCCGGTGAGTGTCACCTGGGTAAACCCACCATCAGCTAAACCAAAATTCCGATTACCAGCCACAAATTCTGAGAGGAAGACATCATCCCCAGGTCCACCAACAATGGATAATTTCGATTGTGATTCAAAATCGTAATAGATTTTATCCCCATCTGTGCTGTCACCCACGACATATTCAATAAACGCGCCTTGGGTATCGGTTCTAAATCCAAATAGCTCGCTGGCAAATGTCCCTTGAATCACGACACTATCTGTAGTGCCGTCATTGCCACTATCTTGAATCCAGATTTGACTATCAACACCAGAGGTACTATTGGATAACTGGATATTATAGCGATCGCCTACATTCTTACCATCTAATACTACTTGTGGCAAGTGGTTGCCCACCCAGAAAGTGTTTTGACGATTACCACCGGTCAGTTCTATTCTTTCAAAGATATTCTGGATATTTTCCGTTTCACCGACACCTAAAGTACCATCAGCATTGACTATACCAATGTGCAGTTGGTCAGCATTCAAGAAGAAATCAGTATTACGCTCCTCCTTCAGGGTATCTATCTTACCATCTTCATTTACTGAGTGGTCTCTATGTTGGAATCTATCCACACCTTCACCACCGGTAATGGTATCTGCTCCGAGTCCACCAATGATAGTTTCTGCAAACTGGGAACCTATGAGAATATCATCACCTGCACCACCCAACAAACGTAAGTCTGTGGTTAATAAGGTAGTGATTTCACTAGCATTAATGGTATCGTTACCACCTGCGCCGTCCACAATTACTGTATCCGGGGCTTTATTAACATTAGGACTACCCAGGTAAGTGATATTAAAGTTTAACCCAGCCTCCTGTTCAATGCGGAGAATATTGATGGTTTTGTCTGTATCCGCATCTTTTTCTCTTGGGGTCGAGAGTCTGAAGACATCCCCATTTTCACCACCTAAGATGGTGATTTTATCTGATGAGTTATCAGGCTCCTTGACAAAAACATTAAATAACTCTTCCTTAACATCACCTTCCCGGTACTGGACATCGCGCAACACCAAACGGCGACCACTGGCATCCTGATCTAAAATTAACCAAGTTTCTTCCGTGTCTTGAGAATTACGAACTTGAAGAGTTTCTTCTGTTTCCTCGATAATCTCATAACTTGCATCCTGGAGAACTAAACGACGACTGCCTGGTTCTCCCTCTGGTTCTTTGTATAAAATCTGCCAAATTTCTTCTTTACCCTCAGATGTGAGAACTTTGAGGATATCCTCTGTTTCCTCTAGGACAGTCCAAGGATTATTTTCAGCTTCTAAATCAACCCATTTTTGGAAGGGAACCAAAGTATATTTTCTGCCTTGGTTATCTACCTTGATTTCCATCCATTCTTTGAAGGTGACAATGGTATCTTGTTTATATTTATCTAGTGTATCCAGAAGATTATCGTTATCTGTATCAACCCAGACAGCACGGCGTTGTGTAACTACCTGTTGACTAATGCCACTGGACAAATCTACATTTCTCACAGATGTACCACTGAGATTATTAATTATAATCTCATCTGCCCCTTTGCCAGTGTCGATGTTGACCCCTTCCACACCGGTGACAATCAAATTGGTGACAATCAAATTATTGCGATTCCAATTAACTGCTATATCTACACCGGAGGCGCTGAGGGTGACCATATCGGGTGTGCTAGTGTCCACGATATTGTTCTGTTCATCGCGGGTGAAGCCTGAGAAATTAATGGTATCTTCCTGACCATCACCGCCATCTAAAACATCAGTACCCTCAACCCATTCTAAGGTATCTCTGCCTGCCTCTCCATACAATTTATCATTACCCACACCTCCTGCTAGGTAATCATCACCGCCACCGGCGCGAATTACATCATCACCAGTTCCGCCCAGCAAAATATCATTACCTTCGCCACCATTAATCTCATCATTACCCGCACCACCGCTGATCCAGTCTTTGCCATCACCGCCGGTCAGGATGTCATTATCCTCATTGCCCTGGATATTATCATCACCTGCACCGCCATCAATGGTGTCATTACCTTGATTGCCGATGAGGATATCGTTACCATCTCCACCTTTAATATTGTCATCGCCAGTGCTACCGATGATGATATCATTGCCACTTTCTCCCTCTAGGGTGATGGTGGGGGTGATAGTTGCCCGTGTTTCTGGTCCAGTAACTGTAATTCTATCATTGCCGGCACCGCCCTTGACGGAGATAGAGGGATTTGCACTCTTGTAAGTAAGATTTTTATAAAGGATATCAACAGTGTCATTACCATCCCCGGCTTCAATGGTGATATTGCCGTCAATATTATCCCCTAAGATCAGGTCATTACCCTGTTGACCCCTAATAGTGACATTGCCAGTGATGTCAGTGATCATAATCTTGTCATCACCACTGCCAGCATCAATATCAATGGTGATGTTTTTATCTTTTAACCCACTGACTGTATAGGTGTCATTTTGACTAGTACCGATCGCCCGAATTTGACTGACATCTGCCAGTTTAAAGTATTCGGTAATATTATTACCCCTAACTCTAATCCACTCACCAGCTTTATAGATATCCACATCTCGCTGGAGCAGGGACACATCATATACCACTGGGGTATCCGTGGGCTGACTGGTGGCACCCGAAGGTAAATAACGCAGTGTCAGCACGCCGTTTTGTAAATCACCGGCAGTGGCAGGAATAGGATCGGGGAAACTATAGTTATAGGAAGCTAATACCTGATCAACAAAACGTTGGCGTTTTTCATACAGTGTCTTTTCCCACCCAAAAATCCTTATTCCTACCCATAGGAAGGCTTCTAAGAATACCCGCAGTTCTCCTTCAGAATCAAACAAGGCTAATGGACTTTGGGAGAGGCGCTCATAAATTTCATCAATGAATAATTTGCCATCTTCAAGTCCAAAGTTGGGGCTATTCCTGTTCTGCTCCTTGATATCATTGAGGTTGAAGTTAATGGCTGCCGACACACCTCCCGATATTCCTGCTTCCACCAATCCACTCAGCCCCAGGGATGCCCCAGCCTGAATTGTTAGACCTAATGTAACCTCAGGTTTATCAAAATTATTACTATCCCAATCTTCAACATAGAACCCTTCCAGGATGCGGGGAACCCCTGATAGAGAAAACTCTTCCTCTTCGGCCCATTTTCTGATGCCGGAAGAATCAAAACCGAAGCTAAAATCTGTTGCGGCTGAAACACTACCACTAAGGAAGGCATTTAAACCAGGGAATACCGGGAAAGATTGAGTATACCCAAAGTTCAGGTCTAAATTCGGCATTTGATAGCGGAATAGGGTCGCATCTCTACCGGTTAACAACCCTAGTATGGCAGCGGGATTAGTGAGGAGTGGGAACTCAATGGAGCCTTTAGTAGTGCCGATTTGCTTAGTAAAGTTGGAGGCTTTAGTTGATGTTTTGGTTTGGTCTTGTAAGTTGGGTGCTTGCTTCCCTGCTACACTACTATCTACTGTACTTTGCTTATCTTTGAGTAGAGAGTTACTCAGGGTAAAGTCACCAAAATCAATAATGATACTTTCGGTTTTTGCCGCATTGACTGTATTTACAAAGTCTCCAAACTGGATGATGGCATTTAGGGCTTTCTCCACAGCCTGGAACTTAGCGGGGGGGAGTTTGATGCGGGCTAAATCTAAAATCCTTAAATCATCGATGCCTAAATTGATGGGCTTGGTGAGGAATTTAGCCACATCCACCACTGGGTTAATGAAGGGTGTGATATTATCCACAATTGGCCCTGCTAACCCTGCGAGGAAAGTACCTAAATCTAGTTTGACATCTTCAAATACTACAATGGGGGAGCCGCCAAAGGTGTTAGTATCTGTGGCAGCAGTACTGGCATTGACAAACACCTGATCATAACGGATGTTGGTGGTAATCCTCGGTAGGCTGACGGTGTTACTGGCGGGAACCATGACAGTGGCGGCTAGGTCAATGTCTGCCTCTGCCCGTAATGTTCCCACTAAAGTCTCTCTGATTTTACCAATCTGGGTAATTTTCAATCTACCGTTATCGTTACCATCGGTATCTCTGATATCCAGCCCTAGGGTTCCATAGAAACCACTGTTACGGTCATCATTATCTTGAGATGAACCGGCATCAATTTCCTCAATTTTCACCTGCAGGAATCCCAGGGTGGCTACGGCACTAAATTCATTGCCCAGGGTAGCCTCGAGTGTGATGTCAAATTCTTCCCCGGTGTTTACTGATTTGCCATTAGTATCCTCTACTACCGCGCCGCCGGTGGTATCCACAAAGAACCCATCCTTGGTACTAAAACCAAAGCCAAAGTTAGCTGTATACGACAAATCAATGTTGATTTTAGAACCTGGATCAATTTGTAGTCCTAAGCCGGGAATGGAGGCATCAAAGTCAATGGGTAGGCTAAATTTCCCCAGACTTCCCGATAGGGGTAGGTTAAAGGTAATGGTGTCTTTATTTAAGGATAAGGGCACATCTAGGGCGTTGATTACCCCATCCTTATTGATATCGGTTAACTGGAGATAACCCTTATCGTCGTGGTCTTGGGGTCCTAAAACACCGTAGAGTCCCTCTTGGATGATTTCTACTGTGGTTGTTTTGTCTTGTTTGATGGAGGCTTGATTACCCAATTGCTCAAAGGTAACTTGCCATGGGTTTTGTGCAGTTCCTGCCCCAGTAACAGTAACGTTGGTGATCTGATCAAGTATGTTTTCTAGGTCACGGGCAGTGGCACTAGTGTTAATTAGTATTGTAGATTTGTTATTCCATGCCAGTTGGAAGGTGCCACTAATGTCATCTCTGTAGATTGTCTGTACTTCTTTAGTCTGATCATCACCCTCTGTCAGGGTTTCAATGGTTAATTTTGGTGACTGTAACTGGCGACGGAAACTGGTGGGGGCTTGGGCAGTGCCTAAGAGGTCGTTTTTAACATCTTGGAAGAAGGTAATATTACTGCCTAATTTATCGCCAATCAGGGGAATAGGTACGTTGGCGGCGGCTTGTACTCCGTCGTGTAGAGTATCAAATAGGAATTCTAGCCCCTTGATAATGTTTTCTGGATCGTTGAGTAGGGCAAATAAATCGGCGGTGGAAACTAGGTCGGGTACGGAGGTTTTGATTTGGGACATACCGCCGGGTTCAAAGACGGCATCTAATGCCAGTACGTTATCCGCAATGCCATCAAAATCAGTGTCGTCTGTGGTTCCTCCCATGGGGTAGTTAGCAGTGGGGAAGTATAATGGCAATTGGATATCTACAAAACCGTCTGCCTCAAAGTCGGTATTAGAGGAGTTGAGGTCTTTGAGTAGGTAGCGATCCTCTGGACTGTCAGCTAGTTTTAAGTCTGCCACTAAATCAATATTAACTAGGCCATCTTTGACCCAGAAGCCCACAGGCTCCTGTAAGCCGATATCTAGGGCAACGTTAAAGTCTAAGGGTTGTAGGGTTTTAACTACAATGTCAAAGTTAAAGTTAGTGGTGTCGTGGACATACAGTTCTGGATCTAGAATATCCGTGAGGTCAAAATCTAAGCCTAGGTACAGGGAACCCACGGCATCAATATACACTTCCCCGGAGGCTCCGGCATCAAAGCCTAAATTGGTGGCGCTCCCTACTAAAGATTTGACAGCTTCCGGCACTCCTTCATAGTTGACTAAATCTTGGAGATTCAGGTTAAAGGCTTGCTGGGTTTCTACATCTATGCCTTGAATATTTAATTCAAATGTGAAGGAGGAGTTTCTGTAGGCTATACCGATGATTTTTTCGCTGTCAAACTGGGCGAGAATGTTGCGATCGCTAATTAATTCCTCTAGGTTTACCTGATCAATTAAAGTCAGGGCGATATCTGCATCAGTGGAGTCGGCTGTTAAATTTTTCGCTCTCAGACGCTCAACGGCAACACTGGCTTCTTCCTCAGTCAAGACAAAGTTAATTTGCAGTAAATCCCGATCTTGTCGTAGTCCAGTTGTTAGTTCTGCATCACTCAGGGCAGCCAATAAACTGTCATCAGTGGCATTGGCACTGATACCTTTAGCTTCTAGGCGACTGAGGGCATCTTTCCACTCTTGACTTGCCCCTAATAATGCATCCCGATGGGCTTTAGCCTCTTCAATTAAACTGCTCTGATCTAGTGCGCCCGACACATCCTCCTCAGTAGAGTCTGCACTTAACCCTAACTGACTCAACACCCCTTCTGCTGCCTTCAGGGCAATATCATACAGTTCTCCCAGTTCTGTTTGGAGTTCCTCCATTCCCTCCAGGTTGCCTTTTACGAAGTCTAACACCATGGAGTACATATCACTCTCTACAGATAAATCAAATGAAGCTTCGATTTCTGCATCTGTGGCAGTACTGCTTAAACCCGCCTGCTGTAACCAGGCGAGGGCTGAAGATAAGGTTTCATCACTGGCGACAAAATCGCGATCGCTCTTGAAGGATGCCAATTCATCGGGGTTGACACCTACAGCATTAATATCATTATCGGTGGCATTGCGATCTAGACCATACTCAGCTAATCGATCATAGGCTGCCACCACATTTCGGTCATCACTGATGGTTTGAAAGTCATCAGCAGAGTCTCTGCGTGCTAAGGCAATGGCTAAATCCCCATCAGTGGATTGGCCATCTAGGTCAAAGTCAACGGCAGTCAGGCTCTTATAGGCAGCACTTACCTCCGCAGGGTTGAAGGATAATCCTAGATTTAGAGCCTCACTAATTTTTTGATTCAAGTCTATTTCTAGGTTTTGGACATCACTCAAACCTTGTTGAACCGTATTCACCGCTTGAACAATGGTGGTAATGATATCCGTGGAGCCAGAACCGAGTATTTGAGCGGCGCTCTTGTCAATTACTGGGATTTTTTCATGTAGGATTGCATCCTCTGAGTAGGTGTATTCATACCCAATCACTTCCCCCTGATCATTCTTAATCTCAGTTTCTGTCCCGCCCCCAATTTGTAACAAGGTGGACTTCAATCCTTCCAGTAAGGCATCTAAGGAAATCTCCTTCATTGACACCAGTTCTGTGAGATTTTCCACGCTACTGAACATGGGAATAGTACTAAAGAAGCCGCCCAGGGTAACATCATCACCAGGGGGTAAGGGATTAGCCTCTGTATTAAAGGAAGCGCGGATGCGGGCTGGATTTTCTTCGTTGTTTAACCCGGCTAAAGCTCCCATGAGTTTAATGGGTAAATCAATTGTGTAGGTACTATCGGGGTTTAGTTTAGGAGAGCCTAAGACTAACCCGTTCAAGTCTTCTACATAGTGACGACCTTCCGCCCCTAGGGAAATGCCAGTATTAAATGAAATATTGCCATCGTCAATGCCAATACCGAATGGTCCAATATTTAGGGATAAATCAAACAGTTCATCATGATCCAGTTGCAAATCTCCCCGCAGGGTGGGATCTTGAATGTAGAATTTACCACTACTATCTAAACCAAAGACAAATTCAAAGTTTAAGTCTCCGCTTAAGATAATGGGTGTTGACTGTTGCACATTAATAGGCAGGTCAAAGCCTAAATCCTTTAAGAAGGAATTGGAGAAATCCAGCTTCACATCTTGCTCAAAATCCGCTATTGCCAAACTGGCTTTAAATTCTTTCAGTTCGTTGGAAACCGTGGGACTGATGACATCTAAGGCGTATAAGTCTGCGGTGCTGACTTCTTCCTTGCTGTTAAAGATATCAGCAATTTCATCCCTCACTGCGATGCTGATTTTATCAGTAAATGTTTCTCCTGTAGCAGACCACAGACTATCTAGCACTGAGTCTATGAAGGGAATTTGTCCCACTGGTCCAACTATTTTTTCCTGTAGGATATCACCATAGTTGGCAGCCCAATCAGCAAAGCTATTTAAACCGCTTAACAGTTTTTCCTCATCGGACTGTTCGGCCCCTTGCACATTACCATTTACTGAACTCAGCCCTATGGGGTTACTCACTTCCCACTCAGGAATTGTTCCCCTCATCCCAGTGCTGAGGTAAATATTCATTAACTGAGTGGTATCCCCTTCAATATCTGGTAATCCCAAAACATGACCGATTTCGTGCATCACCACTGTTAGGAGGTCAAAACTGCCATAGGCTGGACTATCCAGATTTGCCCTTAATAAATTATTACTACTATTACTACTAAATTCACTGTCTTCTGTAGGGGTAGAATCTATGAACCAACCTATACCCGATGCATTGGTATCTATATACACTATATTACCCGTGGTTGTCCCCAGGACACCTTCCGGTAAGTCCGTCAAAATAAAGGTGACATCCTTGTTTAAATTCAGGGGATTATTTTGAGCCAGGGGTGATGCGTTCCAGCGCTGGATAGCCTCATCAATAATGGGGTTCAGCTGATTGTAGGTAATGGCAGTTACCTGAGCATGACTCGGTTGAACATCATCTGCGACTAGACTAACCAGTTCCCCTCTAGTCAAGAACTTGTCTAGTTTAAAGCCCTTAGGGTCCTTTGGGTCGGTATAGTTTTTGTCTTTATGCTTCCAATCCTTGCCATAAACAGTTACACTTCCTGTTTTGTCTTTTACTGTTGCTGTGAACGTGGTTTTTGTCCCATCAATGTTTGATGCAGGTATCTCCATTAAGCCAGTAAAATCTATGATATCACCATTCCCGGCAAAGACTATATCATCGCCGCCCCAATTATCATCATTGAAAATGAATTTATTTGCTCCAATATCACCAATTAAAATATCGTTGCCCTGTCCACCACCAATATTTTCAATGTTTCTTAATGTATGCTTATCTTCAGTACCGGTAGCATTTATATCCTCAACAATGAAAATTGGAGGAACATCGCCAAGACTATTGTTAAAAGTAATTACCCAAGGAGTAGATTTTGTTCCATCGCCTGAGACTGTAATTTTGCCTTTATAATCCTCTAATCCTTCTAGGGCATTTTTGATGCTTTCACTATTTTTTTGATAAGTGAAGTTTGTGCGTTTATCACCAATTAAGAGGTTAACATCTGTGCCCTCTGGTAATTTGTGATGTAGCTTTTGTAGTTCTGGTGTCTCATCCTTAACCCATTGGGTTGTAGTCGATGACTGAAAAACATTATCAAGAGTAATTCCTATCCCTTGAAATAAATCAATCACCAAGCCTTTAGTATCATCCTTAAAGATAACAGTATCTTCTCCACCCAACCCGTCAACGGTGTCATAGCCCCCTTGACCCAAAATAAACGTGTCAGCTGCCAACTCTTGGGCTTCGGTTGCAAAGTAATCAGGATTAACCAACGACCACATAGAGATCAAATCTGTTGAGTCTTTCCCTATAAGCTCATCATTTCCTTTACTACCAACAATTGTACTGACGGCGGCGACAGCAGTTTGAAACCACAACAACGGATCAGTAGAGCTAATAGGACTAGACCCGCCAAAAGCTGTAGCCAGGTTATTAATTATGTCAATGAACTCGGACCGTCCACTGCCAGAAACAGATTGAGCTGTACCATACTGATAAGCTAAAACCGGTAAGCCTGCCGCGGGCAATCCTGGGAAAGTTTGGATATTAGGTCCAGCACCAATATCGGCCTTGACTCCATCCCCCTCAAATTCTGAATAGTCTAAAACTATACTGCCACCAGGTCCGGCATTGACATATCCACCTAACAGATTTTCCCCTAGTAGTCCTTCTGGACTGCCTATAAATTTAATCGTAGTTGTCCCTCTGCTACCAATAATGTTTTCAATGTCATTGGCAAAAAGATAACTATTGGTTATTGGTCCTAAGTTTGTTCCCAATGTTCCAGTCAGACCTGGGATAAAATTCTCTGCCTCAACTATTACTGTATTAGTGATGCCTCCACCATTTGTAACCTGAATGTTAACATTCCCCCTAAGAGCCGAGAAATCAAGGGTATCTCCTCCCAGAACTTTATAAGGATCGGGAATTTCAAGAATGGCAGCACCTCCCCACGGCCCTTTAAATTTATATGTATCTCCACCTGTCAGTCCGATTAAAGCATGAACGCCAAAATTCAATTGTGAACTTATAGAGGAAACAATGCTTTTGCGAATATCTTTTATTTTTCTGGACTTGGGCCAAGACAAACTAATAGGATTACCAATTGAAAACTGATTACCACCCCACCCCTTCAAAAGACCATCAATAAAAGTCCACGTCCTAGAGTTCCAATCGTCACCGGCTAGGGGGTTCATAATATCAGTTCCAACTAAAATAGGACTTACGCATTGACAAAAAACATGATCTATGATGGCTAGATCATGCGATCGCTATTAAGATTAGCAAAAATATGCTCACGGACAACAGAAGTAAATAGATTCCTCTGTACTTCATACCAATTGCTAATTATATTT
>NZ_JANQDG010000073.1:0-41008 GCF_029891665.1 Anabaenopsis sp. FSS-46
CGCTATCATTGCTTGGTTTTCGCGTTGGCAATAGTCTTAATTCAATACTTGATATCGTAGGATTATATATCAAGTGGGCGATTTTCTTAACTCACTTATGTCAATGCTTGTTAACATAAGTATAGTTTTGTCTATAAAATAGTCAGCTTAGGACTAGCTCTAAGGACGACAGATAAAGCAAGAATCCCCTTCACTTCACTGGGCGGAGTGTCTAATCAACTATTATATATTAGGGTGTCTATAGTACCTCAGAATATTGTAGAATAACTGAGTCAGGTGGAAATCTCGCCCGGCAGTATAAAAATATGCAAAATACTTATATTACTTGAAATCACATAAAAAGTTTAGTTGAAACTATTATTGAAAATTAGCAAAAATAACCAGGGGGAACTTGGGTGATTTTGGCAGATTATTGACTAATTTGATTCACAGAAAATACATCCAGATAAGTATGTCAACCAAGCTATATTTTTGCGAATATTAGAATGTGTCTCGAAATCAGTTGAGTGTTGAGTGTATTATTTCTTTACAAGTCAATGGAGGCTCGCACTTATCAAAATGTCCCCTATGCAATTAAATTCTGCCGCGCAGCAATCAGAAAGTTTTTTATTGACTACAGAACCTAGCCCAGAGGATGCTACTCATAGAGGTAAAGAACCATTTGAAGTTTCACACACCAAACCATCCTTGATATCATCCCATGAGGAAGGAAAACAAGATAGATATTTAGGTCAAAGGGGAAATTCCTCGGCTTTTCAGAAATCTGAAGAGTTGCAAAAGATCCTCTTTGCACACCGACATGAGCGTCATCTAGTAATTCTACAGGATTTCCCCGACCCTGATGCTCTCTCTTGTGCTTGGACTTACCAGTTAATTGTTCAGCAGTATGATATAAAATGTGAAATCATTTATGCTGGTACGCTGAGTCATCAAGAAAATATTGCCTTAGTTAAACTAACTGGATTACCCGCCCAAAGGTGGACATCACAAGTCCTCAAAAGCAAAGACTTGTCATCTTATCAGGGTTGTATTTTGATTGATAATCAGGGAACTACAAGTCAACTGATGACCGCCGTACAACAGGCGGAAATTCCCGTAATAGCAGTCATTGACCATCACACCTTACAGGCGGAACACAAGTCAGAGTTTGTTGATATTCGTCCTAATGTGCGAGCAACATCGACAATTTTTACTCAGTATCTGCAATCCGGTTTACTGTCTTTAGATAGCAGCATCAGCCAACACGTTAAATGTGCTACAGCATTGATGCATGGTTTACGGTCAGATACTAATCGGCTGATGCAAGCCCAAGAAGAAGATTTCATGGCAGCAGCATATCTGAGTCGGTTTTATGATGCTCAATTGCTGAATGCTATTTTACAGGCAAATCGTTCTAAGCGGGTAATGGATGTGATTGAGCGATCGCTGAAAAACCGCATTGTTCAGAATAACTTTTCCATTGCTGGGGTTGGTTATCTTCGCTACGAAGACCGGGATGCTATTCCCCAAGCAGCTGATTTTCTGGTGACTGAAGAAAACGTTCATACCGCAGTAGTTTACGGTATTGTTCACGACGAAAACGAGGTAGAAGTGGTTATTGGTTCGCTCAGAACTGCTAAACTCACCCTTGACCCTGATGAGTTTATCAAGGAAGCCTTTGGACAAGATAGCACAGGACGATTTTTTGGTGGCGGACGTACAGGAGCAGGCGGTTTTGAAATTCCCATGGGTTTTCTGTCTGGTAGTAACGAAAATTCCACCTATGCCAAAATGAAATGGGAAGTATATGATTCTCAAATCAAGCAAAAACTACTCAAGTTAGTTAATCCTCAAGACGACCCCATTAAATCAGTGTGAAATTAAAATTCATACACTACGTCTAAATAATATTTCTGAATAAAAACCTGGGAAAATATGGATTTGCTGCAACTGCTGTCAGTGGCAGGAGTAATGCCAAAGCCCTACGGATAGATTTATCCTGTGTATGCTGATAAGACTAGTTAAAATAACATGAAAATATACTTAATTCGTCATGGTATCGCTCAAGAAAAGCAACCCGACATTCAAGATGAAGAGCGAAGGCTGACTAAAGCAGGAAGACAAAAAACCGAGAAAGTAGCCCAAAGAATTAAACAGATGGGTTTGCAGTTTGACGTGATTCTCACCAGTCCCTTAGTAAGAGCGTACCAGACAGCAGAAATTCTCATAACCGCTGGACTAAGTACCCAACTAGAGGAATCTATTTATGTTGCCCCTAATGGTAATATGGAAGGCTGGCTAAATGAGTGGTTAGAACCAAAAAATTATGCCCAAAATAGCCAAATTGCCTTAGTAGGCCATGAGCCTTGTTTAAGCAATTGGGCAGAAATTATGCTTTGGGGGGAAGTCAAACACAGTTTAGTCTTGAAAAAAGCAGGTATGATCGGGATAAAGCTACCAGAAATAGGTTCACCTGTGGGTCGTAGTCAAATGTTTTGGCTAGCATCGCCCAAGTACCTGCTGTAACAGCCTTTCAACCTTTTTACCCAAAATGTTGTGACATTGACTGCTGTTATGGTGAAAATAATTTCTGGTAAGTTGGCTTGATCAGATATTTCAAAAAGCAAATGGTGTTGCCATGATGGTGTGCGAATACAAGCCTGGTTTAGAAGGCATTCCGGCTGCCCAATCAAGTATCAGTCATGTTGATGGGCAAAAGGGAATTCTAGAATATCGTGGCATCCGAATCGAGGAACTGGCAGAAAAAAGTTCATTTCTAGAAACTGCTTATCTTTTGATTTGGGGTCAACTACCAAGTAAAGACGAATTGAAGACGTTTGAGGATGATATTCGCTCCCACAGGCGGATCAAGTACCGCATTCGTGACATGATGAAATGCTTTCCCGAAAGCGGTCACCCCATGGATGCTCTCCAAGCCTCAGCAGCGGCTCTAGGCTTGTTTTATTCACGTCGGGATTTACATAATCCCGTCTATATTCGGGATTCTGTGGTGCGTTTGTTAGCAACCATTCCCACAATGGTAGCGGCATTTGGGTTGATGCGAAAAGGCAATGACCCTGTAAAACCTCGCGATGACTTAGACTACGCTGCCAACTTTCTCTACATGCTCAATGAGAAAGAACCGGATCCTTTGGCGGCAAAAATTTTTGACATCTGCTTGATCCTGCATGTGGAGCATACAATGAATGCCTCTACCTTCAGTGCTAGGGTAACAGCTTCAACCCTAACTGACCCTTACGCCGTGGTGGCTAGTGCTGTAGGAACCCTAGGCGGTCCGCTACACGGTGGAGCTAATGAAGAAGTGATTCAGATGTTGGAAGAGATTGGTACGGTAGAAAATGTGCGTCCCTATGTAGATGACCTGCTGCAACGTAAAGCCAAGATTATGGGCTTTGGGCATCGTGTCTATAAAGTCAAAGATCCACGAGCTACAGTCCTACAAAACCTGGCAGAGCAGTTGTTTGCTAAGTTTGGGCATGATAAGTACTATGACATTGCCCAAGAAATGGAGCAGGTAGTAGCGGAAAAACTCGGGGGTAAAGGAGTGTATCCTAATGTTGACTTTTATTCTGGTTTGGTGTACAGGAAAATGGGGATTCCCACAGACTTATTTACACCAATATTTGCGATCGCCCGCGTTGCAGGTTGGCTAGCGCACTGGAAAGAACAACTGGCAGAAAACCGGATATTCCGACCTAGCCAGATTTATAACGGTGAGCATGGGGTTAATTACATCCCCATAGAGCAACGTTAACGGGCGGTTTGATCGTTAGTCATACTAATGCCCCAATCAACTGGGTCACCGTTGAGATCAACTCAGCGGAGGTAATGTCTGAGCTTTACAAGGGCAGGGTAAAGGGATAAGGGAGGTGTAGAAACAGAATTGTTCATGCACTACCCCATCTCCCCAAAAGAAATCCCAATCCTGACCATAAGTAGAAGTTCTTGTATAGCTTCGAGGGCTGAAAACCATCCAACGATATACTAGGCATGGGAATTCATTCCCGCGACCTCATCAAAGCATAAAAGGGTCAACTACCTTACCTAAGCTATGGGGATGAGGCTTGGGATAGCTTCAACTAAGAGTTGACTAGCCCATAGCAGCCCAATAAAAGCCACACACTTGGTGGGCAAGTCTCCAACGGCGATGATCTGTGTAAGCCTTTTGTAGTGCGGGCATCTTGCCCGCCCCTGACCTTGGCAAAGCCCAGTGATGTTGAATGAAGTAGGTGTGTAATTAAGGATGATGGCTTGGGTGGCGTAGCCATAGTCCGAAATTTATACTTCATAACTTCACACTTCATACTGTAGTTGACTTAAAAGAGCACCAAAAATGAATTCAGGAATTGACCTCCAAGGGACGTTTATTAAATCCTTGATGGATTTAGGGATACCAGCAGGGACAGCCAAAGCCATTTGGATGCCCTTACCCATGATACTAATGCTCATTGGCGCAACAGTGGGCGTACTAGTCTGTGTTTGGCTAGAACGGAAAATTTCGGCATCAGTACAGCAGCGCATCGGTCCAGAATTTATTGGGCCTTTTGGCTTACTAGCGCCAGTAGCCGATGGTGTCAAGCTGGTATTTAAAGAAGATGTTGTGCCAGCCAAAGCTGACCCCTGGCTATTTACCATCGGCCCCATCCTAGTTGTCCTACCAGTATTTCTGTCCTACTTAATTGTCCCCTTTGGACAGAATATTGTGATTACCAATGTAGGCATGGGAATCTTCTTGTGGATTGCCTTTTCTAGCATTGCCCCCATTGGGTTATTAATGGCTGGTTACGCATCCAATAATAAGTATTCCTTACTCGGTGGTTTGCGGGCGGCCGCCCAATCTATTAGCTACGAAATTCCGCTATCCTTGAGCGTGCTAGCCGTAGTCATGATGTCTAACAGTCTTAGCACCATTGATATTGTTAATCAGCAATCTGGCTATGGTATTCTCGGCTGGAACATTTGGCGTCAACCCGTGGGGTTACTAATTTTTTGGATAGCAGCCCTGGCTGAATGCGAACGCTTACCCTTTGACCTACCAGAAGCAGAAGAAGAAATCGTAGCTGGTTATCAGACCGAATACTCTGGCATGAAATTCGCTCTGTTTTACCTTAGCTCCTATGTCAACCTAGTGCTTTCTGCTCTACTAGTGTCAGTTTTATACCTAGGTGGTTGGGACTTTCCCATTCCGGTGAGTGTGATAGCCAACTGGCTGGGAGTGAGTGAACTCAATCCAGTATTGCAGGTGGTCACTGCTTCTTTGGGTATCATCATGACCCTAATCAAAGCCTATCTGTTAGTCTTTATCGCCATCTTATTGCGTTGGACAGTACCGCGGGTGAGGATTGACCAATTGCTAGATTTAGGATGGAAGTTTTTGTTACCACTGGCTTTAGTTAATCTTCTAGTAACTGCAGCACTAAAACTTGCCTTTCCCTTTGCCTTTGGGGGATAAATTCAGGCTAATACGTTTTACCTAAAGATAAGGCCTAAAGCCTAAATCGGTGAATTGACTCATAGGGAGAAAAACACTAAAAATGCTAAAGTTCCTCAAACAAGTTGGTGATTACGCCAAAGAAGCAGTACAAGCTGGACGTTACATTGGTCAAGGTTTAGCTGTAACTTTCGACCATATGCAACGGCGACCAGTTACAGTACAGTACCCGTACGAGAAACTAATTCCTGGCGAACGATTTCGGGGACGGATTCACTTTGAGTTTGATAAATGTATCGCCTGCGAAGTCTGTGTGAGGGTTTGTCCCATCAACCTACCTGTAGTAGATTGGGAATTTGAGAAAGCCAACAAAAAGAAAAAGCTCAAACACTACAGCATTGACTTTGGAGTTTGTATCTTCTGTGGTAACTGTGTCGAATATTGCCCGACTAACTGTCTATCGATGACAGAAGAGTATGAGCTATCCACTTATGATCGCCATGAATTAAACTATGACAACGTAGCATTAGGTCGTCTGCCTTATAAAGTCACAAACGACCCAATGGTGACGCCACTGCGCGAACTGGCTTACTTACCCAATGGTGTCATGGAACCTCACGACCTACCTGCTGATGCTCCTCGTGCTGGTTCTGCTCGGTGAAAACCTGGTAGAGCAAACAGAAAAAACAAGTGGCTAGCGCTGCTGGGCGGAAGTCAAAAGTCAAATTCTAGTCTTTTGAACTGTCTGGAAAAATGTTTCTGTTTCCGCCGTGCCGTACTAGTGGGTAATCGCTATTACCGATTACCACTTACCAGTTACCATTTATTGGAAATCAAAAAGGACCGGAAAAAGTGAATTTAGCTGAAGGAGTACAGTTTGTTTCGTTAGGCATACTGGGTGTAATGATGATTGGAGCAGCCTTAGCTGTAGTGCTGTTCTCTAACGTTGTTTATTCTGCCTTTATGCTGGGGGGGGTGTTTATCAGCATGGCGGGGATGTACCTCTTGCTCAATGCTGACTTTGTAGCAGCAGCACAGGTACTGGTTTATGTTGGGGCGGTCAACGTGTTAATTTTGTTTGCCATTATGTTGGTGAACAAGCGCCAGGATTTTGCACCATTTCCCAGTGCTGGTCTGCGCAAAGTAGTAACAGCCATAGTCAGTTTAGGATTATTTGGTCTGTTGAGTGCAATGGTATTGGGGACTCACTGGGCATACTCAACACCTGCTCCTGTGGCTGCCGAAAGTTCTATAGTTGTGATTGGTGAGCATTTCTTTACTGACTTTCTACTACCTTTTGAACTAGCTTCAGTATTGTTGCTGATAGCTATGTTAGGAGCGATCATTTTGGCACGTCGCGAGTATTTGCCTGAAAAAACCACAGCTTCAGAGTTACCACAAACAATTTTGACTTTGCCAGAACGCCCCAGAGACCTGATATCAGCAGGTAGTGAAACAAAAGAGTAAAATCGGCGATATTATTCGCCGGTAAAGGCCAGATTTTTTATGGCTACGCTACGCAAGCTACGAGAATGGACAGTAAAATCGATGCAACTCCAATACTTTTTATTACTAGCAGCAGCTTTGTTCTGTATCGGCATTTACGGACTAATTACCAGTCGTAACGCGGTACGGGTGTTAATGTCGATTGAGTTACTGCTAAATGCTGTTAATCTCAATTTAATGGCATTTTCTAACTTTCTGGATTCAACTTTAATTAAAGGTCAGGTATTCACTGTATTTGTGATTACCGTGGCCGCTGCTGAAGCGGCGGTGGGTTTAGCCATTGTGCTGGCCATTTATCGCAATCGTGATACCGTTGATATGGAGCAGTTTAATCTCCTCAAGTGGTAATTTTGTGTGCAAATCAAGCAGGTAATCATTGCTTATAAAGCCCGAGATTCCCAGAGTCAACGCTGGGCAGAACTCTGTGCTCAACAACTGGAAAATCGCCATTGTCACGTGTTGATGGGGCCTAGTGGGCCCAAAGATAACCCTTACCCGGTATTTTTGGCTTCTGCAACTCAACCCATTGATTTGGCTTTAGTACTCGGCGGTGACGGCACTGTTTTAACTGGTGCTAGACATTTAGCCCCGGCCGGTATACCTATTTTGGGCGTTAATGTTGGTGGACATCTGGGCTTCTTAACTGAGTCCGTAGAAGAGTTTGAAGATACAGAGAAAGTTTGGGACAGACTGTTTGAGGATCGCTATGCTATCCAAAGGCGGATGATGTTACAAGCTGCAGTGTATGAGGGTCATCGCACGAATTTGGAACCAGTGACTGAACACTACCTCGCTTTAAACGAATTTTGTGTCAAACCTGCTTCCGCTGACCGCATGATTACCTCAATTCTGGAAATGGAAATTGATAGTGAGGTGGTAGACCAATATGTGGGAGATGGTTTGATTATTTCCACTCCCACAGGTTCTACCGGTTATACTGTTTCTGCTAATGGACCGATTATTCATGACGGTATGGAGGCTCTCACCATAACTCCCATCTGTCCTATGAGTCTTTCTAGCCGCCCCCTAGTTTTACCTCCTGGTTCGGTTGTTAGCATCTGGCCTTTGGGAGATTATGATTTGAGTACAAAACTGTGGATGGATGGGGTGTTATCTACCTCTATTTGGCCAGGACATCGGGTTGATGTGCGTATGGCAGATTGTCGGGCGAAGTTCATTATTTTGCGAGAGAACAATTCATACTATCAGACACTCCGAGAGAAGCTGCTTTGGGCGGGTACAAGGGTTCGCTACAGTAATAATCACCGCAATTGATTATTCAAGTGTCTACCGAGCGTTTTTGTTGCTAGTTATCTGTGAACACAACAATATGCCAGCCCCCGGGTATCTTCGGGGGTTTTTCAGTACTTGTGGCTGTGGGAAGATTTTAAACTACTTTATCGGAAACCTGCTTATGCGGAACCTGACTCTTGTTCCGAGTTGGTTGCGGTTTTTAATTATCTTTTTGTTGGCGATGGGTATATTATTCCGCTTTGTTAATATTCAAGGCAAAGTTTACTCCCATGATGAAATTTATACATCTTTGCGCATTTCTGGCTATACGGTAGCTGAAGTTAAGCAGCAATTATTTAACGGTGGTGTAATTACTAAGGCAAGTTTTGCTAGGTTCCAATTTCCTAATCTAGAAAAGGGCTTTAGTGACACAATTATGTCTCTGGTAAGAGAAGACCCGCAAGCTCCACCACTTTATTATTTAATTGCCAGATTATGGGTGCAAACCTTTGGTAATTCAGTCACTGTCATTAGAAGTTTATCTGCTTTGATCAGTTTGTTGGTCTTTCCGTCTATTTACTGGCTCTGCCGTGAATTATTTAATGTGCCATTGTCAGTACCTGGTTTAGCGATCGCTTTGATGGCAATTTCCCCTCTTCATGTGCTTTATGCTCAAGAAGCACAATCATATATTCTGTGGTTACTCACCATACTACTATGTAGTGCCTCACTATTGCGAGCTATGCGCCTGGAATCACAATCTCACCACGAATTAGTCAAAGTACAGCAAATGCCAGACCCTTTTGCTACCTGGGGTATTTATGTATTGAGCTTGGTAGTTACTCTTTATACAAGTTTGTGGAGTATTTTTTTAGCGTTTACCCAGGGAATTTATGTAATTACAATTAATAGATTTCAACTAACGGAAACAGTTAGGGCTTATTTACTAGCCTCATCTCTAGGTTTTTTAGCTTTTATGCCCTGGATGACGATTGTGGTAGCCAATTTATTTGAGTTTATTGTGTCAGCAGATGTCACGGAAAATGATAAATCTATGTTACATTGGCAGCCAATTTTATTTATACAGATAAGTCGAATCTTTTTCGATTTGAACATCGGCTTAGAAAACCCCATACAATATTTAATTTCTCTAATTTTTACATCTCTAGCAGGATATGCACTTTATTTTATATGTCGCACCACTAATTATAAGACTTGGTTGTTTATGGTGACATTAATTATAGTTCCCTTCATACCACTAATGCTGCCGAATTTATTTTATCAAGCACTAGTTTATACTTCTCTCATATATTTAATACCTGTATATTTATGTATTCAAGTTTCTGTTGCCTATATGTTAGCTACCCAAATATATAGTGGAATTTCATCGCGCCGGAGATTGTGGCAAGTAATTTTAGTATTAATAATTGTGTTGGGGATGGTTTCTTGTAGAGTTCGCTATGAAGGAGAAACTTGGTGGAATAAGGGAATTAGTTATGGTAATCCAGAAGTTGCTGAGATTCTCAATGAGGCGCAAAAACCACTTTTAATTAGTAATTCTCAGGGAATTAATTATGTAACTGTATTTTCCCTGAGCTATCTTGTTACTCCACAAGTAAGGTTTCAATTAATCAATGGTGAAGATATTCCTAATATTCCTGATGGTTTTAAGGATATTTTCTTACTCAATCCTTCAGATACCTGGCGTAGAGAAATAGAAACCAGATATAAATCTACCGCTAATGTGGTTTATCGCGATAATTATCACTTCCTGTGGAAGTTAACTCATCTCCGGTAACTATCTCAATTGAATTTAGACTTTAACCATTGACAATTTCTAAAAGCCAAGTTTTGATGTCTTTAATATCTTCAATAGTAGCAGTATCAAGATGAAAAGCCCTTTCTATTAGCTCTAACTTGCGGTCAAACTGTTGGGAGATACCCGGGAAATTAACCATTCTACCTTGACAAGGCAGATAAATGTTTGCCAGGGATAAAATGTCATTGACAATTCGTTCATGAAGTAGATTCCCTGTTATGTGCCAACCAATACATTGACCCAGACAACCTAAAGCATCTAAAGCAATTTGAGGCTCACTAATTTGATGTTTAAGTTGCTCTAAAACAAATAATGCTACTTTTTCCACATCATTGAGATTGGCTCGCCATTCCTGGGGTTGACCAGGGCTAATGATTCTGGCTAAAGCCCAGAAAGCTTTTTGGCGCACAGCTAAATGTTGATTGCCTTGGATAATCGAACGCAATCGCGTAATATTACGTACAGAAGGTTCAGCGCAAAAACCAAATGAGTTAAGTAAATTAACGGAACGTGCTAGGTGTGAGATGACTGTAAACTCTTGGTAAATTAACTCGCTAAAATCTGACCATAGCATTTTACCCGGAGCCAAGGAAATGGCTGTTTGTAATTCATGTATGTGGTTATATCTGGATAAACCAGCTTGAAATTGGCGTAAAATCCAGTTGTGATACCTCTGTTCTAGTTCTCTGACTTGGAAGTCAGAACTATCAACAGGTAAACTTTGCATAATATTAGACAAAGCCATTACGGCTACAATTTTTCTGCTTTGTTGTAAATCAGGTTTAACATTACTCTGTGTTTCCAACCACTGTAATAAACTGCGAATAATAGATAAACGATTTTTACCCTGACAAGTCTGATTTTCTAGATTTCGTCTTTGGGTTTGAACACTAGCATTTTGCCAATTTTGAGCCAGACTAAATGCGACCCTCCCCCAAGCCGAAAATTCTACCTCAATATCGGGATTAATTTCTTTACCTGGACGGGAACGGCTAATTTTAGGAATTAAATCTGTGGCTGTGTTATTAACTGTTTTTTGATTAACTGTTTTTTCAACATTGCTAATTGTCGGTATTTGGGGGGAAACTTCTAAGCGGAAACGAGTATCTGGGCGATCCCGATGTACCAGTGTCAGTAATAATCGCTCATCAAAGGTATATTCTACTTCCAGATTTAAATAATCTCCTGGTTGAATATCAGCAGCCCGAATTTCATCGGTATTAACACGGCGAGTCCGTTGTAAAGTAGTATTTTGATTAATTTGGGAACCCATACCCACCCAAGCTTTAAAACCAATCAAACCGTCGTCTTCAAATGCTGGTAAACGGAATCCCGCCAAGGTAGTGCGATAAGGATACTTTTGACCATGAGCAACTAACAACTCTAATTTTGATTCTTGAGTATTATAATCTGTCACTTCTAGCCAAATATTTGTGGGGTTAATTCCTTCTGATTTACCCACAGTACCTGCTGCATAAAGTGCAGCACCACGAGCCACCGCCAAGTCTGGATCTCCCTCTGATAGAATGAGGATTCCAGGTAAAAGCTGTTCTAAGCGTTCCCGAATTAAAGGGAAATATGTCATCCCCCCATTAAGCAGAATGCCATTAATTTTAGGTAATTCCCCCAACTTCTCTTTAGCTTTGAGGAGGACATCAAGAACAGGTACGATAAAAGTGTCACGACGGTCTACAAAGGGAGATTGATTAAAAGCGGTTTTTGGGTCTAACTTTTCTATTAGTTCCGGTTTAATATCTGGACACAGCAACTCTTTTAAAGCTTCTTGCATTTGCCGATATCCCAAACTGTAGAAAATCGGAAAACTAGAGCTAGAACTCACGTATTCAAACGGCATTCTAAACTCTTTCTTATCGAGGCTATCAGAATATCTACTGCCCCAAACTTGCTTAAATTGTTCAGCATAAATCCTGAGTTCATACCACAATTTTTTCTGCTCAGGTACAGATAACTTACCTATTTTACTATAGTTAGTAAACAAATAATCAACTATTTTTTCATCAACTTGATCGCCTCCCACTCTGGTACGGGAACCAATAGAAATATCCTCAATAAAAAACTGGGCTATATCCCTATTCCAGTATACTTTGTGCAATGAAGTATCTAAAGTTCCCCCTCCTAAATCATAGACAAGAATATTTAAAGGACGACTGGTATCTAAATCAGCGCAAATCTCTCCATTTCGGAGTCTATATAAGAAATCATATAAAGCAGCTTTTGGTTCTGGTAACAAAACAATGTTATTTTCTTCCCAACCTGCTAATTTAGCGGCTTTCCGGGTCGCTTCAATAGCATCAGGTTCATAGGACGCTGGGTGAGTGATGACTGCACCTCTCACATCTATTTGTTTTTGGGTTAATTGATGACGACAAAACTTTAAAACTTCTGCGGCGGCTTGTTCTGGTGTAACATTACCGATAGTAAGTTGATATTCAAAAGGTAACCCATCTTGAAGAGTACCAATATCATGTTTCCAAGCCAGAATAGTTTGATCTCTAAAAGCATAATATTGGCTGCGGACATGGTTACCTATTTTCGCAGTATCTAATTGAGAATACCTGACAGCAGAAGGAATTAATTCTGTATGTTGTACAGCTTCATGCTCATTTTTGACCGGAATACTAATGGCGTTAGCTTTCCATTCCTGCATTAATGTTTGACTAGCTCTTGCTATGACTGTGTTAGTAGTGCCTAAGTCGATACCTAAATATGTGGGGCGTAAAATGTTTTGGAGTAATTCAATATATGTGGCTGTTTCTCTAAGTTTATTTCCCAGTTGATTATTACCAATAGCTACTGTTTTAACTTGTTTACTGGTTAAATAAGAAAATAATTTGGCATAATCATTATCATTGCTAACAACGGCAATGATATTAATTTGCTCCTGGGAATTGTTAATCAACTCCTCGGATGTGCGGAAAATTAAATTATCAACTTCTTGGGGAACAGATGTCAATCCGGGTGTTAATTCAAAGCGATACCCTAAATTACGTAGCTGACTACCATAAGCAGAGAGGACTGCTGGAGTGTTGGAAAATGCACGACGTACTTTTATGGAACCATACTTGGTACAAATAGATTCAATTTCCCCAAGTTCAGGTTTAATGTTGTCTAGGTCTAATAAGATTGCAATATTTTCTGCCATGGTTTTTTATCCTGATTTTATAAAAATCTTTTAATTATTGGTCGAATTATCAGTTAATTCTTGTACTTTTGCGGGTGTAATTATGTTGTCGTTAACCTTCCATCCTTTCTGAATACACTGTACTTGTTTAATTTCTGTGTAATTTGTAAAAGGCGTTCCCCCTACATAAGCATATTTTGCTAAGTCAAGTTGAGATATTGTGAAACTATCTTTGAGGGACTTGGGGTAAGTTTCTATTCCTAGTTTTTGGAATATTGTCATTAAATTACGCAAGACAATAAATATGGACAGAGAATCATCAGAGGAAATTTGAGCTTCTCCACTTGCTTCAATTTGAGGTTGTATTAAACTGATAATTTTCTGTATTTGATCTAAAGCTGGTTGGAAACCATTTTGTAGTTCTTGAGCAATTTGGGTCACAATTTCTTGATGTCCTTGCTCACGCAGTTGCTCCAACTCTCGACTCAGTTCTAAGTTTTCAGCTTCTAAAATACTAATTTGAGTTGTTAATTCTCTTTCAATCTCTCCGAGACCTGAAAGAAGATTTTTAGCTGTTTCGTCTTTAATTGCAGTGCGCGTAACTTTAAAATGTTTCATCAAGGCCATGCCAAAATCCATGAGGATTTCATGAGAACCAGATGCAATTATGCCTTGAAAGACTTGAGAAGCTGCAAAGAATTTTTTAGCGTCTTCTGGAACATATGCTTCTATTTGAGACATAACTAAATAGGTTTTAGAACGGTGTTTTTGAAAGTAATTTATGGCATCACATAGCTGGCTAATTCTGCCAATATCTTTATTATCTGTGTGTATAAATCCATATTCTGCGTTATTAATCAAACCTTGGATAGCTGCTTGAGATTCTTGATAAACTTCCTGTGGTGTCAGTTTTCTACGGTTAGATAGATAATAGTAAAAGTCATCAATCAGCTTGGTGGAAGATGGAGGAATTCTATGGAGTATTTGTCTCCAAGATTCTTGATGATGTTCATTGAAGGTTTTAATGGCGGTTTGCAATATATTTCCACGTTTTTTCTCCTCCTCTGTACTGGGTGGAATGTATTTACTGTAGAAATCTTCCACAAATAATAAAAATTGTCCCCAAGGATTTTTTTGGAGAATTTCCAGATCAAATTTATCTTTTAAGGATGATTTAGTGTTTTGAGACTTTTTAGGTTGTTGAGGTAATGGACGAACAAAAGTAGAATTTTTCTGTTTGGGTTTTGGTTTGTGAGTGTTGTAGTCCATGGGTTCGACTAATTATGTAGTAAGCAGTAATGATGCATCAGAATGTAGAAGCATATACTTAACAATAAAAAAATATGCACTGTCATCTATCTAAAGATAGATATTGAAAGACTCTTGATTAACAACTCAGTGATTATATCACGTAGCTGGAATAGTCCTCTTCCAATCAAGAGCTTGTTAATGCTCTTACCTGTGTGAGATGGATAAAGTTATGATTTTAGGTATTTTGTGATAGGAGGGAAGAGGAAAAAGTGAGTTAAGAATTGTTTTATAAAAAAATAAATAAGAGTTTTATCACTAAAAGTTGATAGATAAAATGAGAAGAGCAGACTTAATCATCAAAGATGACCCCTTATGGTTTAAGAAAGCGATTATTTACGAAGTACCTATTCGTGCATTTGCTGATAGTAATGGTGATGGTATTGGCGACCTACAGGGACTAATAGAAAAACTAGATTACTTGCAAGATTTAGGGATTACGGCTATTTGGTTACTACCTTTTTTCCCATCACCACTGAAAGATGATGGTTATGATATTGCTGAGTATACCAGTATTAACCCCATCTATGGGACATTAGAAGACTTTAAAAACCTATTGAATGCTGCCCAAGAGCGGGGTATCCGGGTGATTATTGAGTTAATTATTAACCATACATCGGATCAACACCCTTGGTTCCAACGCGCACGCCGCGCCCCAAAAGGTAGTCTAGAAAGAGATTTTTATGTGTGGAGTGATACGGCAGAAAAATACCAAGAAGCGCGAATTATTTTCCAGGATTTTGAAACCTCGAATTGGGCTTGGGATCCGGTGGCTAAGGCTTATTATTGGCATCGTTTCTATTCCCATCAGCCGGATCTAAATTATGATCATCCCTTGGTAAGAGATGCGGTATTTGATGTTTTAGATTTTTGGTTAGAAATGGGCGTTGATGGATTACGTATGGATGCAGTACCTTATTTGTATGAAAGGGAAGGGACTAACTGCGAAAATCTCCCGGAAACTCATGCTTTCCTGAAAGAATTGCGATCGCACATTGACGCGAAACATCCTCACAAGATGCTACTAGCTGAGGCTAATCAATGGCCAGAGGATGCAGCTAAATATTATGGCGACGGGGATGAATGCCATATGAACTTTCATTTTCCCCTAATGCCACGCCTATTTATCGCCCTACAGATGGAAGACAATTTCCCCATTGTAGATATTCTCCAACAAACTCCACATATTCCTGACAATTGTCAGTGGGCGTTGTTTTTGCGTAATCACGACGAATTGACCTTAGAAATGGTCACAGATGAAGACCGAGACTTTATGTATCGGGTGTATGCTCAAGACCCGGTAATGAGATTAAATTTAGGTATCCGCCGCCGACTAGCACCTCTGTTAGGTAATGACCGCCGCCAAATTGAGTTACTCAATAGTTTGTTGTTATCCCTACCGGGAACACCCGTAATCTATTATGGTGATGAAATTGGCATGGGGGATAATGTTTACTTAGGCGATCGCAATGGTGTACGCACTCCTATGCAGTGGAGTTCTGACCGCAACGCCGGTTTTAGTCGGACTAATCCCCAGAGGTTGTACTTGCCGGTGATTATTGACTCAGAATACCACTATGAAGCGGTTAACGTCGAGGCACAGAGGGCTAACTTCAATTCTCTGTGGTATTGGATGAAACGCTTGATTGCTACTCGAAACCGTTTTCAGGCTTTAGGTAAAGGCAAATTTGAATTATTACACCCTAATAACCGCAAAGTTTTTGCTTTTAGCCGCACCTACGAAGAAGAACATATCCTCATAGTAGCAAATTTATCTCATTATGTCCAAACGGCAGAATTAGATTTATCAGATTTCACAGGACTAGTACCAGTGGAAATTTTTGGTTACACGGAGTTTCCCGCCATTGGAGAGTCGCCTTATTTTCTCAGTCTGAGTCCCCATGGATTTTACTGGTTTGTCCTCAAACGTAAGCCTAGTTTGACTCAACCCCCGAAACCCCAAGCCGAGTTACCTACCCTAGTTGTCAATGAACGGTGGCAAAATGTGATTTTACAACGGGAGTTAAAAGGGGTTTTAGAATCAACACTGCGGGATTACCTATATACCTGTAAATGGTTTGGTGGTAAAACCAGAACTTTGCAATCGGTGCAAATTGTAGAAACCATTGCCATACCCTACAATCAGCAGTTAGCCGAAATGGTTTGGTTACAGGTAGATTACATTGATAGACACCGGGAAACTTATCTATTATTTTTCGCCTATGCAGAGAGTGAGCAAGCAATGCAGCTATTGAGAGAAATCCCCCAAGCTGTAATTTCACGTCTGCAAGTGCAAAGGGAGAATACCCTGGTTAATACTTCAGAAGTAGGAATTTTGTTTGATGCGTTAGTAGATAAGAACTTTTTGAGTTCATTATTAGATGCTATTGGGGAGCAGCGTTTATATAGAGGGACAAAAGGAGAATTATTTGCCACGACCACTGATTTATTTTCACAGTTATACTCACAAAACGGTGACCATGAACCAAATGTTCTCAAGGAAGAAGAACAAACCAATACTTATATAGTTTATGGCTCGCGCCTATGTTTGAAACTCTTCCGGAAATTTGAGGAAGGTATGCACCCGGATTTAGAAATCCGGCGTTTTCTGGGGGAGAAAAAACGCTTACAACATTTTGTACCTGTAGCAGGGGCCTTAGAGTATGGTCGCCAATGGCTACGCCACGCAAGCTATCAGAGATTTGGGGATATTTCCAACCTACCGATGACCATAGGCATATTACAAGAGTTAATTCAAGATACTCGCAGCGGCTGGGATTACACCGTAGACAGCCTACGTCATTATTTTGATGTGGTGACTACAGAACAGGCGAGTATTACAGAAGTTCCCATACCATCAGGTTCTCTCTTAAATTTACAGAGAACTGATATTCCCGACCTGGCGACCAAAACCATTAATTCTTACCTTCCAAATGTAGAAATATTAGGTAAATCCACGGCTGAATTGCATATGACCTTAGCTAGAGATACAGATAATCCCGACTTTGCGCCAGAACCCTTTTCATCATTTTACCAACGTTCCATCTACCAAGATGCACGTAACCTCACAGGGCGAGTTTTCCGATTACTTAGGGAAAGGGCAAAAGATTTGCCATCTCATACCCAGGAATTGGCAACAGATGTACTTAATAACCAACAAGAGATTTTGGCACGTTTCCAGTTAGTTGTGAATCAAAAAATTATCGCCTTCCGGACTCGTTATCATGGGGACTATCATCTGGGGCAATTGCTTTACACTGGTAAGGACTTTATTATCACCCATTTTGAAGGTAAAGCAGCCCGCAGTTTGAGTGAACGCCGCCGCAAGCGATCGCCATTAAGAGATGTAGCCCGGATGCTGGTATCCTTCAATTATGCCGTGACTGAAGCTTTGCGCCGTGAAATAGAAACCGGTATGGTTCGCCCTGACAATCTGCCACTTATGAAACAATGGGCAAAATTTTGGTATACCTGGGTGAGTGCTACCTTCTGCAATTCTTATTTAGCAAATGCTCGGGAAAACAACTTTTTACCAAAAACCTCTGCAGAACTACAATTACTGCTATTTGCCTATCTATTAGAAAAAGCAATAGAGGAACTCCACCATGAACTCAACCATCGTCCAGATTACGTAGAAATTCCCCTACAACTGATTTTGCAACTAATATCAGAATCATGAACCTGCTTATCTGTGGTTAATTCATCTTGGCATTTTCACAACTTGGGGATGTGCTTCCAACCAAATATCAATATCACCTAATACCTGTTGGGGAACTTCCCAAGGAAATAAATGTGCTGTATTTGGGTAACAACGCCACTGGCTAATTTTCAAATGTTGTGCCGTTTCTAAACTAGACTCAGGGGTAATATGACAGTCTTGTTCCCCAGCCAGTACCAAACCAGGACAGTGAATTTTTTGTAAATCAGAGAGTCGATTGTAACCAGATTTCAGAGCAGTGTAGAGGGCGCGAGTTGCGAAAGAAGATGTTTGTAAATAGGACTGTACTGCTTCGGTGGCAATATAATTATAAGCTGTGGGGGTATGTTGTTGAATCAAATAGCGAAAAAGCGATCGCTTGGCAAAAGTATCTATATTCCATTGCCAACTTGGTTGAATATAGTTCAAAATTCCGGCAATGGCAGTATATAGATTATCCTGCCAAGTAATGGGGGGATGATTGCCACGGGGGCTGGCTGCGGTGGCCACCAAAATCATACCAGTAAAGCGTTGTGGTAGTCGCAATGCCATTTCCATTGCCAAAATTCCACCCAGTGACCATCCCAATATCAGACATTTTTCAATTTGAAAGCGGTCTAGAAGCGCCTCTAAGTCTGTCAAATGGTCTAACATCTCAAAATTGCCATTACAGCGACTTTTACCGTAGCCGCGTAAATCAGGGGCGAAAGTTTGGTAGCGTTTGGATAAATGATTGGTAAAAACAGAAAGATTACGACCAGATCCAGGGTGACCGTGTAAACACAGAATAGGGAAACCCTCACCTTGGATGTAGAGGTTCAGGTTTGCCGGTGTGGTGGAGATATAGGACATAATTTATTATTTTCCCCCTCAATAAATAAAATTCAATTGATTTACAGTCTATTGACGCTCTTGACTTGTGTGCCTTGCAATTACCCTTTGTCATGTTCCACAACCACCAGGTATGCCCCAGGATTGATTTGTACTTTGTTTATTTCTGCTACAAGTTTTTTTTCACCTGGGAGAGAATATTCTTATGTGCTATATTTTTCATACCTCTTTTAAAAAGTTCCTTCTAAACTCACAAGTTGGGAGCTACAATTCATATATTTAGCGCCAATTTCCCTAGGAATCACAATGATCATCATTTGATTTACTATGAGGTAAAAACACAAATCTGATGGTGTTGACCTTTTTCCCAGGCCAAAGCAGTATATGACTTGATCGGATGCTTTTTAAACTGGAAGTATTAATTTTATCTATCCTCACACCGTAGTTTTTAGCATAAGTGCTGTGCAATCGCAATTTAAATTACCAAATCAGAAAATATTATGATGCGTTGGCTAATTGTAGTCCCGATGCTCCTCAATGTTTTACTAATGGGCTGTTCTGTTGGAAATACAGCAAAATCTACCACATCCACAGCCAGTAGCCAAACAAAAGCTCCCAGTGGTCAAATGCTACCAATTTCAGCACAAGCAGTTCTGTCTAATGGTACTAGAGTCCAATTGGAAGTGGCACGGACACCGGAACAGCAGGCGAAGGGCTTAATGTATCGTCCACCTTTACCAGATGATCAGGGGATGTTATTTCAGTTCCCTTATGCACAACCTGTGAAATTTTGGATGAAAAATGTCCCTGTTCCTCTGGATATGGTGTTTTTGCAAAATGGGGTGGTGCGATATATTCAGGCTTCTGCGCCTCCGTGTCCTAGGGAACCTTGCCCTACTTATGGTCCTAATGTGCCCGTTGATATGGTCATTGAATTGCGATCTGGACGAGCTGCGGAATTAAATTTGCGGGATGGTGATGTGATCAAAATTGAGTTTTTCGATACGGGAAATCTGGGGAAATAAATTTCCCCCTGTCAGATGGGGCGAATCCTAAGTTAATATCTTTGTTTCCAAGATTTGCTAAGTATAGAATAGAACTTTATTATGGATACTATTTACCTTGTTTACATCATAGTGAAATTTGCAGTTTCAAGCTATAATCACATTTCTCTACTATGGATGCCAAAAATATTCCTTTTGGCGTAAGTGTAAATGGACTCTCATAAGAGAGTATTAGCTATGGAATATTTGTGACTAAATGTGTGATGAAATCAAACATAATAGTCAACAATATCAGTGGTGCTTTGAATTGGGAATCTTCGAGTTTAACCGGTGAAATCTTTCAGTTTGAAGAGTTTTAGCCAATTGTGTTGGAATTTCTGAGAACGTAGCGTGGCGTAAGTCATTCCGGTCATCACCAGTTACGAATGAAACATTAGCTGCAGGTTACTGAGAAATGGGACATGGTTATATGACAATAAATTCAACTAAAGGGGGTGAGTTACAAATGTCACCATCAACATATTCACGACTGATTCATTTTCTAGAGGAAGATTTGTCAATTTCCTCGGCTTCTCTTGCAGTCGCCCTGCGACATCGGGAACAAGATCCCGGTCCTTTACCAATGATTCTTTGGCAGTATGGATTAATTACGTTAGAACAGTTAGAACAAATTTATGATTGGCTGGAAACAGCATAAGAGCAGGAATTTGAGTTTTGCATTGTCTAAGTCTAAAATACAGGCTACCTCAACCTATGGCGTTTCTATGACATAAGTTGGATTGGCGAAGTTTTTGATTGCAATCATGGTTCTAATGTGTATAAGTATGCCTTTCATACCGGAGAATTGAGGATGTCGCGTGGATTCTGTGTTGTACCGAGTCCGATAGATAGGAGAATTGACTGTTACCATTTTTACTTATTTCCAGAAGGATGCAAAGAGCGAGTTGACTGTTTAACTCGCTCTTTATAATTTCAATGGGAGTAGAACCAAAATACTCATCATTGGTGTGGCTAACAGTTCTCCTTTCTCTTGGAGACGCTTCGCCAAGGGTTTACGTTCCCCAGATAGACTGGGGATGGAGACTAACTAAATACTTTAGCCGCTGCTGCTACACCAGCACCAGGGATAAAGTCTTCGTAGCCGAGTTCAGTAAGAGTCACTTCTAAGGCGGCTATACAGGTGAGAATATCGCGATCGCTGACAAAGCCCAAGTGACCAATGCGGAAAATTTTGTTTTTCAGATGGTCTTGTCCACCGGCCAAAGCAATATCAAAACGCTTCTTCATCAATGAGCGAATTTTATCAGCTTCAATACCCTGTGGGGCAACAGCGGTAATTGCTGGACTGGCATAATCATCTGCACCAAATAAAGGTAAATTCAAACCACGCACTGCGGCGCGGGTGGCATTTTTGAGTCTTTGGTGCCGAGTAAATATTGACTCCAAGCCTTCATCCTTCATCATTTGTAATGTGGTGTGTAAAGCCACAATCAAGTTCACCGGTGGAGTAAAGGGAGTGGTATTTTTGGCGGCAGATTTGCGATATTTACCTAAATCAAGATAATATTTCGGTAATTTTGCAGTTTTGTAAGCTTCCCAAGCCTTGGGGCTAACAGCAACAAATCCTAATCCTGGGGGAATCATATAACCTTTCTGGGAACCGGAAGCCACTACATCTAAACCCCAGGTATCTATGGGTAAATTGAATGCGCCCAAGCTAGTAACTGCATCCACGATAATTAAAGCTTCGCCATGTTCCTTTACTAGCCGGTTGATAGTTTCTAAGTCATTCAACACACCGGTTGAGGTTTCGCTGTGGGTAATAATGACGGCTTTAATTTCCTTGTTGGTATCCCCTTGCAGTTTTTCTGCAAACACTGATGTATCTAAAGGTTTCCCCCATTCGGTAGTAATAGCTTCAACATTCAAACCGTATGCTGCAGCGATTTCTACCCAGCGTTCTCCAAACTTCCCATTGGAACCGACCAAAACGCGATCGCCTGGAGACAGAAAATTAATGATTCCCGCTTCCACCGCACCCGTACCGCTAACATTGAGCATTAGTACATCATTTTGAGTTTGGTGTAACCATTTGAGGTTTTCTATCACCTCCGCCATGATGTTACTAAACTCATTGGTGCGGTGTCCAATTGGGTGCTTGGCTAATGCCAATAAAGCAGCTTCTGGTACTGGTGTGGGGCCAGGAATCATGAGCATTAGCTTATTGTCCATTTGTTCGTCCTAAAAAAGAATAAAAGTTCAAAACTTGGGGAGGATACTTAAATTTTTGGGGGGAATTTTAGGTTTTATCTGCATATACATAAACAATACTTGCCATAGTCTTCAAATCCACAGATTTAAAGATCATTAGAGCTAAAGAATGATGGTTTACTTGACTTTTGCAACAACCTATGTATATTAGTTAAAAATAATCTAAAATTCTTCTTTCAAGTTATAGCATTTTATCATCTGTTCAACTACGGATTTATCTGTGTACCCTACCCTAGGTTCTGCCTGCATGGACATAAATAAGCACCGAATCTCCCGCTACAGCGGTTGGCGGTGGTTAGCAAACAGTTTAGCGATCGCTAAACCAGGGTCGGGTTGTTTAACTAACGACTCTCCAATGAGTACGGCTGCTGCTCCTGCCTGGTGTACTATATGTAAATCTTCAGGAGTATGTAGCCCTGACTCGCTCACAACTAGGAGATTAAGTTCCTGTAATTGACTAACTCGTGCTGCCAATAATTGACAGGTAGTTTGAAGATCAACGGAAAAATCTTCTAAATTGCGATTATTGATCCCCACCAAAAACTCACAAGTTGAGCGGTCCGCTGTCCAACGTTTAGCTAAAGCTAACACGCGATCAAGTTCTGCCAAACTATGAACCTCAATCAAGGCTGTCATCTTCAATGCTTTAGCAATTTTCAGGAAGTATTGTAAATCTTGATCACTGAGAATAGCCGCAATTAGCAAAATTGCATCTGCACCCTGAATACGAGCCAGGTACATTTGGTAAGGATAGATAATAAAATCCTTACATAAAAGTGGTAATTTCACCCTAGCACGCACTTGGGCTAAATTCTCAAAACTGCCTTGAAAAAACTTCCTATCTGTCAAAACAGAAAGACAACTAGCTCCGGCTTGTTCATAGGCCGAAGCAATGGCTACCGGGTCAAAATCCGCTCGTAAGACACCCTTGCTAGGGGAAGCTTTCTTGACTTCAGCAATTAAAGCCGGCTTGGTGCTTCCTTGTCTTAAAGCGGCGATAAAATCACGGGTGGGTGGTGCCGAGAGTGCCTGCTTTTGCAATTCTGTTAAAGGTCGCCTTTCCCGCATTTGGTCAATTTCAACTTCCTTATGCCAGACAATTTCCTCCAAAATGTTGTTTGGTTCTATATCTGGCAAAGCAGACTGATAACGTAAAAAAGAGACATTAATGGTAGTGTTGGTAGAACGGCGACGAATTTGCATAATTTAAGTTTTGAGTTCTTCTTTGCTGAGTTTGACACTCCCGGCCCTCAAGAGACAATGACGGGCGGAAAATATTTCAGTGTTAACATGCACCCTTTAGCCACTGATGGCGTAGCGTAGCCATCACGACTCATAAGACCCTCCCGCCCTAGTCCTTAAACCACGGCGCGTTTATAAGCTTCATCTAGCACTTCCGAAAGTGTAGGATGGGCGTGTACTAAGTGAGCCAGGTCTTGGACAGCTTGACGGTTAGCGATCGCGGCTGAGGCTTCATGAATTAAGTCCGAGGCGTGCATGCCAAAGATATGCACTCCTAAAACCTCACCAGTATCTTGGCGATACACTACTTTAGCCATACCATCGGCTTCTTTTTCTGCCAGAGCTTTGGAATTACCTTTGAAGTAACTTTTAGTAGTAGCCACCTCAAAGCCTTCAGCTTGCGCCAATTCCTGGGCGGCTACTTCTGTTAAGCCTACATAGCTGACCTCTGGGTGAGTAAATGCGGCCGCAGGGATGCTGCGATAGTCCACAGTGCGGGGACGACCGATGATATTTTCCACCGCGACGACACCTTGAGCCGAGGCGGTGTGGGCCAACATCATTTTCCCAGTGGCGTCACCAATGGCCCAGACATGGGGGACTACTTCCCCGCCAGAGAGCACAGCCATATGGTCATCTACGGGGATATAATTCCGCCGGTCTAGTTCTATGCCTAAAGTGTCTAGTCCTAAGTTATTGGTGGCGGGAATACGCCCTGTGGCTACTAAACACGCATCGACTTCAATAACATCAATATCTTCTTTAGTTTTAAAGTCTGCTAATTCAATTACCACGGGGGAACCGGGGATGATTCTTTTGGCGTATATTCCCACTTTGGTTTCTATATCCCGGGGTGTAATTAAGACTCGTTCTGCTAGTTTAGCAATATCCCGGTCAAATCCTGGCATGAGTTGGTCTAGGGCTTCAATCATGGTGATTTCACAGCCCAAAGCCGAGTAAACATCAGAAAATTCTAAGCCGATGTAACCACTACCAATAATTGCGATCCATTCCGGTAGAGATTCTAATTTTACACCTTGATCGCTGGTAAAAACGGTTTTACCATCTACTTCTATGCCTGGGGGTACGAAGGGGACAGAGCCTGGGGAAAGAATGATATCTTTAGCTGTCACTGTTTTTTGTGTACTATCGCTAGTGATAGTTACTTTTTGAGTGCCCGCAATTTTTCCCCAACCTCTGATAATATCTACTCCTAGACGTTTGAGGCTGTTGGTGAGGTCGCCTTGAATTTTTGATACAAGACTGCTAGCATGGTCTGCGATCGCTTGACGGTCAAATGCCACATGATCAACTTGAATTCCCAGGGATTTGAGATGATGGGCATTACGTAACTCCCGCACACGTCCAGACGCAGCTAACAAAGCCTTGGAAGGGATACAGCCACGATTCACACAGGTTCCCCCCATGTCCCCAGCTTCAATAATCGCTGTTTTCAGACCACAGCTAACAGCGTGTAGGGCTGCGCCATGTCCACCCACACCCGCGCCGATAATCACTAAATCGTAATCAAATCCATCACTCACGTTAGTTTCCCCTTGTACTTTGCCTATTTATTTTCAACTATGGCTTATGCCAAGCTACGCTATCACGTGCAACCTATGCAACTCCCCATAGTTTGGGAATTCCTTTAAATTTTTTAAACTTTAAATTTTTTCAATTTACTGTGATGGGGCTGGTTCCTCCAAAGGACGAATAATTGTGGGGGTTGGTGTTACTTCTGGTTGAAAGATTCCCTGTAATGCTTGTTCGAGTGTAGGAGCCATCACAATTCTATTTTCAAAAGCCACGATTACCCGTACTAGGGTGGGGAGTCTATTTTGAGTGGCTTCTAAATAAATTGGCTCGACGTACAATAAGGATTGTTCAATGGGGATAATTAAGAGGTTACCTTGAACTGCTCTGGAACCTTGACGATTCCAAAGGGAAATTTGTTGAGAGATGATGGGGTCTTGGTTAATTCTGGCTTCTATTTGCTCTGGTCCAAAAACTAGGCGTTCTTTGGGGAATACATAGAGTAATAATTTACCGTAGTTTTCACCGTCTGACCGAGCTGCTAACCAGGCGATTAAATTAGAGCGTTGTCTGGGGGTGTAGGGTAGGAGGAGGATAAATTCTTCCCTATGAGAGGAATTGCTCTCAGAAAGGGGGACTGTGGGGAGGCTGGTGATGAGGTAGTATGGTTTTACTGGACGGGCTTCGTCCCCGTAGATTTCTGTGGGTATTTGCCACTGGTCTTCCCGGTTATAAAACACCTGGGGGTCGGTCATGTGGTAGGTTATTAATCGCTCGGATTGAATTTTGAACAAGTCCACGGGGTAACGAATATGTTTCCGCAGGTTCAGTGGTAAGTCCAAGAGGGGTTTGAAGGTATGGGGAAATATTTTCCCCCATGTGGCTATGATGGGGTCTCCGGGGTCGGCTATGTAAAAGTTAACTGTGCCGTGGTAAGCGTCAATAACTACTTTAACTGAGTTGCGGATGTAGTTGATTTTCTCTTGATGGTCGGCTATGTTGAGGCTGGTTGTGTCTGAATAGGGATAGCGATCGCTTGTGGTGTAAGCATCAACTACCCAGTAAAGGTAGCTGCCGTTTTTCTCAAAGTCTTTGTCACCAGCATCAGCAGCAACTAAATAAGGGTCGCTGTCAAATTGGAGGAAGGGGGCGATCGCTTGAATACGTTCTTTAATATTCCGCCGGAATAACACTTGAGTATCTGGTAAAAAGTCTTCTGTAAATAGCATTTGCCAATCTTTTAAATACATGGCAAATAGTAATCTTCTCCACCCTCTACCAACACGAATTCCCCCCACACCATCATAAATGTTGTATATATTATCGCTACCACTCGGAAAGTCTAATTCTTTAACTTTTGTTCCAGTCATGACGTAAGTATCAGTGATTTCACCGAAGTAAATCCGGGGTTTTCCTATGGGGATGCTCTCGCGAATGGCTTCACTGGAGGTAGTAAGGGCGGTGTCGTTATTACCGGCGATGTCTTTGACAAAATATTCTGGTAGTCCACCAGGTGCGACGGTATTTACTGGACTCATAGTGAACCCGAAACCATGGGTATAGATTAAATGGCGGTTTACCCAGGTTTGAGCTTGTTGGGGTACGGCGGTGTAGTCTAATTCCCTGGCGGCTATTAGTACTTGTCGCCGTTCTGTGGTCTCTTCGTCTACTGGGTTGGGAAATACCCCCGTTGCTGTGGGTATTTCCGCAGGTACTTCCTTAAGCAGGGTGTAGCGGTCGATGTCCGCATCGGAGAAGCGGTAGTAAAGCCGAATCTGTTGCAATTGGCGGTTAGTTTCTAGCAGTGGTTGCTGGTCCCACAGGCGAATGTTACGAATTGTTAAGTCATTTCTTTGGATATCGGCTTCTGTTAGGTCTCCTGTGGGGTTAAAGGTTTGCACGTCAATGTTTTCTAAATCAAATGCTTGGCGGGTTAGGGCGATAGTACGCTGGATGTAGGGTTGTTCCCGTTGGAGTTCGTTGGGCTGTACGATTAAATATTGCACTAGGGTGGGGAGGAAAATATCGGCGGCGACCATTCCTATTAGATAAACTCCTAAGCTGTAAAATATAAATGGCCGGTAGCGGGATTGGGGTTTCCAGCTTACTGTCCGCCATAGTAGGTAAAAGGCTAGGGCTAGGGAAGCAAAGCAGAGGGTGGTATAGGACGGGAGGACGGCTGTAACATCGGTATAACTGGCACCGTAGGTAACGCCACGTGGGGAATAAACTAGCTCGTAACGACTGAGCATATAACTCAGGGCTACTAGGAGCATGAATAGTCCACCGTTACCGTATAAATGACGCTGTTGCTGGGAAGAAAACCCCAGGAAAACGCCTTGACTAAGGCTACCGGCACCCAAGAGGTAAGTTAGGGCTACAGCGATGAGGGTATACAAGAATAATCCCATTAACCATAGTTCTAGAAGCTCCCAAAAGGGGAGGGAAAATATATATATGCTGATATCTTGATCAAATAATGGCTCTGAGGCGTTGAAGGATGTGGGGGCGAAATATTGCAGTATCCTAGCCCAGTTGTGGGATATGATTTGAGCAAATAGAAGGCTCAGAAGAATTGCGATCGCCCGCAATAGAAAATGAGGATATACTACAATGGCGATGACTATTGCCAAAATTAAACCGAAATACCAAGGGGTGGAAATAAAGTTACCTATTAACTCCCAAATGCGCCCCGGTCGAAATAACTGAGGATTTACCGGAATATCGCGGATAATTCCCGGATGCCAATGGGTAGCAGCTATTTGGCTATAGTAAATCACCATTAAGCCTACTAGAGAACTTAATACTAATGCTATGGGTAGTAACCAGACTAGTTTAATTTCTTTACTTCTGGGGACTTGTTGCACTTTTACAGCCACCATGGGGGAGGGATGATTTGGGGGATGCTGGTGGCGGTAAGCTAAGTGAAGATTACCCAAACAAAAGGCGGCGCTGATACCTGCTACAAATATCCACAGTCCCCCCATGGTGACTATCCGTAGAAGAAATACTTGTAAATAACCGATATTTTCAAACCAGAGTATTTCTGCTCCTAAGTGCGCAAGCAAATCCAGGAATAGCCAGACTCCTAGGGATATTGTTAGTAATCTAAACCACCAATTCCGTAACATAAATCAACTCAGGTAAGCGAGAGTGCACAACTTTCACCCTCTTAGGTCTATTTTACCTGAATCTCGGTGAGGTAGTGGTGTGCTGATGGTGGTAACCGATGCAGGTGAATTTACCCTCAGCAAGTATCTTGATTGTGTGCTGTGCGCATATTATAATCATTTGAGTCTTAAAGAATATGCGTGTCTTTAGACCGCAGAGTGTCAAGCAAGATCATAAAAATTAAAGGATTTACCGCCAAAAAAAGGTGAAATTATTCAGGGTCGCTATGTCTACCAAAAGACTCGCGTGGCGGGGTTACGCCCGATACCTATTCGTACCAGTTGCGTAATTCCTATATTAATAGCTATCAACTACTGAAAAACAATGGAGACAATTATTTCACATCTTGATACACGAGCGAAATATACTCCAAACCAGTTGGCTTATATTTGGCTTAAAGACGGTAAAAATCAAGAAATACAAATTGACTACAAAACACTACAGCAACAATCAAAGGCGATCGCTCTTACATTACAGTCCTTTTGTCAAGAAGGCGATCGCGCTTTATTGCTTTATCCTCAAGGTTTAGAATTTATTACAGCTTTTTTAGGGTGTCTATATGCTGGGGTTGTCGCAGTTCCGGCTTACCCACCAAGGCGTAATCAAAAAAAGTCTCGATTACTGGCAATTATTGAAGATTCTCAACCTCAAATTATTCTCACTACTAGCTCTGTGTTAGAAAATATTCAGTCAAAACTTGAGACTTTTTTAAACTTGTCGGTAACAAAACTTTTAGCAACAGATAATCTTAGTAAAAACAAAGACTTGGAATTTCGTCTGCCAAATATTAGTGGTGATACCCTTGCTTTTCTCCAATATACATCGGGTTCAACGGGTTCGCCGAAAGGAGTGATGATTTGCCATGATAATATTGCCCATAATTCCGTTTATATTCAAAAAGCATTTCAACTTACAGAAAAAAGTGTTTCTGTGACATGGTTGCCAAGTTTCCATGACATGGGTTTAATTGATGGTATTATTCAACCGCTTTATACAGGTTTTTTAGGCATTGTAATGTCGCCTGAATCTTTTTTAAAAAATCCTATTCTTTGGCTGAAAGCAATTACGAAATATCGAGCCGCTCATAGCGGTAGTCCAAATTTAGGCTATGAATTATGTGTCCAGAGAATTACCTCTGAAGAACAAAAAACCCTTGATCTCAGTAGTTGGGTAAGTGCCTACAATGGAGCGGATCCAATACGACGAAAAACCCTAGAAAGCTTTATTAATAAATTTCAATCTTCTGGGTTTAAATCTCAATGTTTTTATCCCTGTTACGGCATGGCAGAAGCAACGTTAATGATTTCAGGCGGTAATATTGAAGATGAGGCAGTTTACCTAAATGTTCAATCAGAATCCTTAGAGAATAATCAAATAGTAGAAGCCGAGAAAGATAGTGAAAATTATCAGGAAATTGTGGGTTGCGGCCATGTGTGGGAAAATATGGAAGTAAAAATTGTCGATCCTGAAAGTTGTTTAGAATGTGATGAAAATCAAGTAGGAGAAATTTGGGTTTCAGGTTCTAGTGTTGCTCAGGGTTATTGGCAACAAGAAGAAAAAACCATCGCAACTTTTCGGGCCAAATTAGCTAATGGAGATAAACGAAATTTTCTCCGCACAGGGGATTTAGGTTTCCTAAGAGAAGGAGAACTATTTATCACGGGAAGAATTAAAGATGTGATAATTATTTGGGGACGGAATCATTACCCCCAGGATATTGAATATTCCTTACAACAAAGTCATCAGGCTCTACGGTTAGATTGTGGTGCGGCCTTTACAATAGAAATAGATAATCAAGACAAATTGGTTATTGTTCAGGAAGTAGAGCGTACCTATTTGAGCAAGTTAAATGTCAACGAAGTTTTCTCGGCTATTCGTGAAGCAGTTGCTCTCCATCATGGCTTACAAGTTTATGCCATGGCCTTAATTAAACCAGGGAGTATTCCCAAAACCTCTAGCGGCAAAATTCAACGTCAGGCTTGTCGTCAGGCTTTTTTGACCAAAGTTATGGCAGTTGTTGGACAATGGCAACAAAATCCATTATCATCACCCTAAATGTAATTTTAAGCAAACTTTGATGATTTTTATGGATAAAACGAAAATTGAACATTGGCTAATAGATAAGCTAGCAAGTCTTCTAGGTATTGATAGCGAAGACATTGATTTAGGGAAATCTATTTTTACCTACGGTTTAGATTCTTCTGTAGCCTTGAGTCTTACTGGTGAGTTAGAAACCTTGCTGGATTTGGAGCTAGACCCAACATTATTATGGGAATATCCCATAATTGCCGAACTGACTGAATATTTAGTAGATGAATTAGCTAAAAAATAGAGGTCATTTCAACAATGAATATGAAGAAAGTTGTATTTAACCCCTTTGATCCAGAATTTCATGGTAATCCCTATCCTGTATTTGATTATCTGCGTCAAGAAGATCCCGTTCATAAAAGTACTCTTGGGACATGGATTATTACTCGTTACGCCGATGCTGTTAGTATTTTAAATGATAAGCGATTCACTGTAGATAATCTTCCTGAACGTCTTCAGCTAAAAAGTGCCTATGTAAAGGAGGGAGATTTACAAACACTTTCGCAAACAACTAATCAATGGTTTTTGTTTTTAAATCCACCTGATCATACTCGGCTTAAAAGAGCTGTGACTCCAGCTTTCTCCCCCAATGCCGTAGAAGAAATACGTCAAACAATAGAGGAAATCGTTGATGATTTACTTGCCAAAGTTGAGCAAAAAGGGGAGATGGATATTATCAAGGATTTAGCTAGTCCTTTATCAGGCTTGACTATTGCTCAAATATTTGGTTTTCCCAAGGAAGATTGCGAAAAACTTATTCATTGGTCTTCTCAAGAATTTTTTATATTACAACAACCTTGGTCTTTAGAAGCCTATCAACATCAAAATCAAGTAATGATAGAAAATAAAGAATACCTGGTAAAAAAAGTCGCTGAATATAAAAAACAGCCCAATTATGGTTTAATGAGCTATTTGATTAATCAAAAAGATATTGAAAATCAGCTTACAGAAGAGGAAATCATTAGCACCTGTATTTTGATTAATACGGGAGCTCAAGACAGCACGAGAAGTTTAATTGGCAATGGTGTTTTGGCACTTTTAACTCACCCAGAAAGTTTGGTTTATCTCCAACAGAAGCCAAAGGAAATTAAAAATGCCGTAGAAGAATTTCTTCGCTACGATAGCCCTATTCAATACGTAGCTCGCAGGGCAATGGAAGATGTTGAAATTGCGGGAAAGCTCATCCCTGAAGGTGATACTGTCATCGTCTATATTGGGGCTGCAAATCGTGATCCTGAAGAATTTACTAATCCCAATGAACTCGATTTTACTCGTCGAAATCGTCACATTGCATTTGGGGCAGGAATTCATCACTGTTTAGGTATATTCTTAGCCAAGATTGAAGCCCAGATTGCTATTAGTAGCATAATACAAAACCTGCCCAATTTGGGTATTAATACAAATAACTTGGAGTGGCATGAAAGCATCACTTTAAGAGGTTTAAAAACCCTTCCTGTAAAATTCACTAAGGTTACTCGATAATAAAAAAGTGTGCCAGAGCACACTGCTAATTTATTAAGTTATAGCCACATTTGATTTAGCTAATCACGAAAAAAGGAATAACAATTAAGTTGATTTAGGCAGACACTGAATAGCTAATTGTCAACTGACCAGCATTGTTTTTAAAGTAATTGGGATCATCATTGATGATAAAGGAAAGAGTTTCGCCTGGTTCCAATTTTAGACTTTGCTGCTTTCCACCAACCGAAGATTTTACATTACCTTCTGCATCCTTAATTTCTGAAACGAGGGCTGCTGGCTTTAAGTGTGGATACTTAAGTTTATAACTTTCATCATTTTTATCGCGTTCATAACCATCACCGTCTGTCAATCGTTTGTATTTGGCTAGTTTAGGGTCAGACGTTTCAAAATTAATTAAAGACCACTCACCTGTTGAGGTAATTTCAACCTTAACTGCATGATCGGAAACATTTGTTAGAGCAGTAAGGGGAACTTCTTGAATTGCGGGCAATTCAAAGGAACCGGACTGGGTGCTGGCATTAAATGATTGTAAGTCCATGGTAGAGTAAATATCTCCTTTTGTAAGAAAAATACCGAATGGGGTGAAATTACAAGCAGATAACAAACATTGTGTTTTGTTTCTTGGAAAGCGATGGCCATTCTAAGTTAAATAGCGCTCATATCTCCCTCAATTTAGCCAGGACTTACGCAAAACAGAACGAAAGTAGGGGTAATTCATGAATCACCCGTACGTCAGAACTAGGTTTTTAGTCCAATCTTGCGTAAGTGCTATTAGCTTGATTGTCTTGAGTGTGTTAGATAGAAGCAGAGAAGAGGTGCATTAAAACACACCTCAAGAAGCGACAATCGCCATCGCTATTGCCATTTAACAAATGAATACGCGCGTACAGCCATCTTATAACCGTAACTCGTCCCAAGACAATACAGTGGTTTGGTTCGCTTGTCCGGTAAGGATAATAGTTTTTTGCGCGGAATCTACAGTAATGCTGGTAAGATAACGAGCACCTGGTTTTTCCCACTGTTTAACAATCTGACCTTTGGCATCATAAGCAAGGATAGCCATAGCCATTCTGTTGTCGGTATAACTATACGCCCAATAAGTGTAGCCATTCCACTGAATTACGGGAGCAGCAGATGGGGTAAAGGTAAAAGGAGAGTGGAAACCTTGAGGAATTGTAGGTGCATTTGCTGGAGGCACTGTAACAACAATCGGAGCCGTCAAGGAAGATGGCAACAACTCAACTTTGATGGCAGAGGTAATATTATCAAAATCATCGCCAACCCAAGGAGCATCAGCAGTAAAAACCTTACTGCGACCCTGATTAGTACCGTGTTGGTATAGAGTAACCTTGAGTCCTTGTGGCACCTTCAAAGAACTTAGCGCATCGTTTGGAAAACCGATGTTCCATACATCATAGCTCCCAACGCCCACTTCCTTGCTAACACCTTGGAAGTCACGATCTTCATAGATAGTAGCCTTCAAAGATAATGGCTTATAAGTTCCGCTAATACTATCAATTCGCAACCCCGTCGGACCCCCAATACTATGCAGTTTAAATTCAAGGGTGTTGGTACCGACGACAAATCCAGTGGAAATTGAAAAACGACCAATCTTTGTCCAGGAGCTTAAAGGAACAGGATTACCAACTGATACCCCGTTAAGCACAATATCGGTAATATTGTCATCCACAGAAAGTTCACCGACAATCAATGCTTCTGAAAAATCAGGTAGCGTAAAGGTCGTTGTATAGCCATAGTCTCCAACTGGCCCATTAGCGGAAGGTGTGTTAGGCCCAATCCATCGAGCTGTTTGGGTATTTGGAACCCAGTTGATAGGAGCTAAATCCTTGTTCGGAGTAGTAACACCCGGTAGTGCTGTACCGGCTGGATAGGTTGCTAGGGTGTAGTGGGGGTCACGAATGCTATCGCTCAAAACCTGACGGGCATTATCTACCCCCGTATTATAGAGGTCTGTGATGCTGAGAATTTCAGGCTGTGGTTTAGGGTCTGTTGGTTTAGTCGGTTCAACACTCTTAACTGTCGAGGTATAACTAATGGTTAGCTTACCGGCGTTATTGCCATACCATTTAGGATCATCATTGATGAGGAAGGAAACTGTTTCCCCTGGTTGCAATTCAAAGCTTTGTTGCTTGCCACTCACCGTAGATTTTGTATTGCCCTTAGCATCTTTAATTTCTGCAACCAGAGCCCCAGGGTTCGACTGAGGATACTTAAATTTGTATTTTTCATCGTTTTTATCACGGGGGTGACCATCGCCATCTACTGGGGTTTTATATTTAATTAGGCTGGGGTCGGATGTTTCAAAGTTAATCAAAGACCATAGACCCGTTGCCGTGAGGTTGATTGTAACAGTGCTACCCGAATTATTGACTAAAGCAGGTGGACTCGTAAGCTCGGTGGCGAGTAATTCAAAAGATCCAGCCTGAGAAGTTGAATTAAGGGAACTTAAGGTCATTAGGACAAAAACTCCTTATTTGTTTAGGATTTTTATTTGACAGTCAAACCCTTAGAGTTGGCAAAAATTTCAGTAACAGACAACCCATGGTAAAAGAAGATGCTAGACCAATGGCAACTCCACCCGAATAGCTTGACTAGCAACAAAGTTAGCGTGTATAATATGTTCGTGTCAACGAACGTGGTAAGTAAAGATAAAAAACTTAATGATTGTCCAATCGATCGCAATTATCGGCATGGGATGTCGTTTTCCCAATGCAAATAGTCCTGGTGAATTCTGGGAGGTAATTCGAGACGGCGTACATACTATCACGGAGATACCGAGGGGTCGCCCTACGAAGATGACGGGTTGGGGCGGATTTCTAAAGGCCATAGATAAATTTGATGCGGCGTTTTTTGGTATTTCTTCGGAAGAAGCGATCAAGATTGATCCTCAACACAGACTTTTGTTAGAAACCACTTGGGAAGCATTAGAAGACGCGGGGCTAGTTCCTGCTAATTTAGTCGGTACAAATACGGGTGTTTTTACTGGAGCTACTGGTAGTGAATACCTGAAATTGCTCAATGAAGATCCAACCTTTTCTGCTAGTATTGGTACCGTGGAATGTATGTTAGCAAATAGAGTTTCTTCCTACTTTGATTTTCGAGGAGCAAGTCTGGTAATTAACACCACATGTTCCTCTGGCCTCGTGGCTATAGATCAGGCTTGTCACAACTTATGGAATGGAGAAATTTCTTTGGCTTTGGTCAGTGGCACAAATCTCACTTTTTCTCCCGTGATCGCCTCTAGGTTTGACAATGCAGGCTTAATCTCCGGGAGTGGTCGTTGCAAAGTTTTTGATGCTAAAGCTGATGGTTACGTTCGCGGTGAGGGAATTGGAGTCGTTGTCTTAAAACCTTTATCCCAAGCTCAAGCAGACGGCGATCGCGTTTATGCTGTTATTCGAGGAAGCGGCGTTAATCACAATGGTAGGGGTAATGGCTTGACTGCACCGAGTATGCAAGCCCAGATTGAGCTCCTACAAAAAGTTTATCAACAGGCAGATATTAATCCCAGTTCGATTAATTATATTGAAGCTCATGGTACAGCAACATTGATCGGAGATGCCCTAGAAATGAAGGCATTAGGAGCGGTGGTGGGCAAAAATCGAACTCCCGATAATCCCTGTGGAGTGGGCTGTGTGAAAACCAATATTGGTCATACAGAAGCCGCTTCTGGTATTGCGGGGTTGATTAAAGTTGCTCTTTCGCTTTATCACCGTCAAATACCACCTACTTTACATTTTCAAGAGCCTAATCCTGGAATCCCTTTTGCCAAGCTAGGACTAAAAGTACAACAAACCTTAGAAACTTTACCCGAAGACACAGGGCTAATCCGAGCAGGAGTTAGTTCTTTTGGACTGGGGGGGACTAATGCCCATGTGATATTAGAATCAGTCCCATCTCAGGCAAAAGTTGAACCGAATCCTGCTCCTTTACAAATTTTTACCCTAACCGCAAAAAGTCCCACTGCTTTACAAGCCTTAGCCCAACGTTACCAAGCTTTCCTAGAACATACCCCTGAAGCCTCTTTGTCCGATATTTGTTTTACGGCTAACACCAGGCGATCGCAATTTCAACACCGTATAGCTATAATCACTGAATCAAAAGAACAATTGAAAGGGCAACTAAATATGATTCTTCGCAAAGAATCATTATCAAGTGTGTTCAGTGGCCAAATTACGAGACGAAAATCACCGCGAATTTGTTTTATTTTCTTTGGAGAAAGCCATAAACTGAAACCAATTATTAAATTACTTTATCAAAGTCAGCCAGCCATATATTCATTGGTGGAAAAATTGCAGCCGCTTCTTTCTTCTTTCTTGACAATATCATTTCTAGAATTAATGGAAGAAGAGAATTTAGAAAATCCTCTTCATAGCCAAGTTGTGGATTTTATTTGTGAATATGCTATCGGTCAATTATGGCAATACTGGGGAATAGAACCGGCAATATCTATAGGTTCTGGTATGGGAAATTATGCAGCTTTAGTATTAGCAGAAGTTTTAACTGTAGAAGATGTAATCTCCCTAATTCTAGCAGATAAAAACTTAAAATCACCTCCCAATTTTCAACCTGCAAGAATTTCTGTAGTTTCGCCTACTACTGGTAGAATAATTAAAATTAATGAAACTATTGATCGTGATCAATGGCAAAAGGAATTTAATTTTTGTCAAATGAATCCAAAAGATTTACCTGATGTATTATCAGAATCCAATCTAATTATGCTAGATATATGTTCTATGCAGATTAAAAGTTATGATGATATGGAACAGATGGGTTTTCATAACATAAAAAGTCTTGATAATTTATATTCTTTATATTCCACTTTAATTAAATTATGGTTAATGGGGGTGAAAATTGATTGGTCTAAAGTTCAAGACTATAAACAATGTTATCCGATTTCACTCCCTACCTATCCGTTTGAGCGTCAATCATACTGGATTAATGCATCACCTAAAATATTGAACAACCAAAGTAAAAATAATCGGGACGACTATTTTAATGCAGAGTTAATCCCTCCTCGTGATGACTTGGAACTTCAATTAACAAAAATTTGGGAAAAAGTTCTTGGGCGTAGACCTATCGGCGTGAAGGATAATTTCTTTAAATTAGGTGGAACTTCATTGTTAGGTGCCGAGTTGTTCACCCAGATTGCAAAAAATTTTCAAACAGATATTCCCCTCACTGCTATTTACCAATATCCAACTATTGAGGGAATAGCTGATATTTTAAGAGGAGTAAAAGAGGCACCTTTCTGGTACTCCCTCGTTCCGATTCAACCAGAAGGTTCTCGCCCCCCGCTGTTTGGCATCCACTACCTTGTTTACCAAGAGTTGAGCCGCTATCTGGGACAAGAACAGCCTGTTTATACCCTCCACTATGGTATAGCAGAGTCGAGGAATACGGTAATTTCTTTACCTACAATGGAAGACCTGGCGGCTCACTACATTCAAGAAATGCGTGTGCTTCAGCCTGAGGGTCCTTACTTTCTGATGGGTTATTCCTTTGGTGGCCTGATTGCTTACGAAATGGCTCAACAGCTTGTTGCACAGGGCCAACAGGTCGCCTTATTGGCTTTGTTTGACACCGGATTATTATATGAGCCACTGTCACTCATCGAGAGGCTTTCTAATTTATTAAAGCTGAGTCCCGCAGAGTGGCTCGTGCGATTTAAGATGCGGATAATAAATAGGTTTAAGATACGGAGAAATAGGAATCAGGATGATCTATACAACCTTAAACGTCAGCAAATAATTAAAGCTTACACTCCTAAACCTTATTCAGGTCGAGTAACCTTGTTTAAAGCGACGGCACGGAAGTCAGTCAATTACAAAGTTATCCCGCTTGAAGTACAATGGGGGAAGTTTGTGACTGGAGAATTACAAGTTCATGAAGTTCCTGGTGATCATGTAAGCATATTAAAAGGACAATCATTGCAATTGGTGGCTAAAAAGCTCCAGCATTGCATAAATACATCAATTTGCGATCAGTAGTCATGCTTGTCAAGCATCCGTTGAAAATGTAAAACTTGCTATCAGCAGATTCTTTGCTAATGGAATTTGCAGATTGGGCTTAAATTATATCAGTGTGTTACTGCAATCCTCTTTGTGAAAACTGGAGTTACTCAAGCTATTATTTTCTATTATTTTCAGGCAAAGTTAGGATTCAGGTTGAATGCTTGGGGTTTCCATCCGATTAAGGTCTCCAGCGAGTGGGGAGAATTTGATTATTATTGCGATAGCGCAAGCGCTGCTGCTAAAGCAGATCGCGTGGCGTTAGCCATTGGCCTTAATTAGTGGGGTCTATGCGATTAACAAACCAAGCCAGGGGAATCATAGGTATAGCCGGAAGTAAGCAAATTAACCACTGTTGTAAATTCAGGGGTGCGGTTTTAAATAAAAGATTCATAACATCCCATTGACTAAATATGATTTGTAATAATACTGTGCCAAATATACCCAGACACATGGCGCGACCATCGTTGATACTGACTGCTTGACCTTGGATTTTTCGCGCCGCTACATTCGCTAACTGACTAATACTCAATAAATAAACAATTCGTCCCGCGACTAGAGCTTGAATTGCCATGGTTCGAGCTATGTTAATATCCCCTATGGTTTGACGCACCCATTCAAACATCCCAAAGATGAGAATCCAGTTAAAGATAGAAACTGCTGCTATGCGCTGGAACAGTGTACGAGAAAGTAACTGCTCCTTGGGGTTGCGGGGTGGACGTTTCATTACCCGGTCTGATTTGGGTTCAAATGCTAAAGGTACGGTCATGGCTACGGAGTTAACCATGTTTAACCACAGCACTTGGAGGGAGAGAATGGGTAGGTCTCTGGCGAAGAGGGCGCTAATGAGAATAGTCATGGATTCGCCCCCATTCACCGGTAAGATAAAGGCGATCGCCTTTTGTAAATTCTGATATACTGTGCGTCCTTCCTCCACCGCAGCCTCAATAGAGGCAAAATTGTCATCGGTAAGCAGCATATCAGAGGCTTCCCGGGCTACATCTGTACCTGCGCCCCCCATGGCGATACCAATATCTGCTTGTCTGAGAGCGGGAGCGTCGTTGACTCCATCGCCGGTCATGGCCACAATTTCCCCTTGGGATTGCAAAGCTTCCACTAAGCGCAATTTCTGCTCTGGAGCTACCCTAGCAAAGACCACACCATGCTCCACAGCATGGGCGAGTTGGCTGTTGTCCATTTGGGCGATTTGCTTACCGTCAAAGGCTTGTACCTGACCGTCTTTTTCTAAACCAATTTGTTGGGCTATGGCTTTGGCTGTGGTAATATGGTCGCCTGTAATCATCTTAACTTGAATCCCTGCGGTTTTACAGGCACGCACTGCGGCGATCACCTCTGGACGGGGTGGGTCAATCATCCCCTGTAAACCTAAGAAAATCAAACCAGAAGCAATATCTTCATGGTCTACAGAGTTCTGCCCATGGCTGACGATTTTTTTACCAAAAGCTAAAACCCGCATTCCCTGTTTAGCTAAAATCGTTACCACGCGCTGCTCTATTAACTCAAGATCCGCCATTGGTTCGAGTTCTCCCTCAGCATTGAGCATTTGCTCACAACGACTGGTAATAGCTTCAACGGAACCCTTGACGTAAATAATTCTCGACTCCGAGTCTCGGTTATCATGGAGAGTAGCCATGTATTGAAACTCAGACTCAAAGGGAATACCATCAATGCGCGGAGTTAATTTTGTCATTTCCGACTGACTCCACCCCGCCTTATTTGCCACTATAATTATAGCGCCTTCAGTAGGATCACCTACCACAGACCAATTACCATTACTATTTTTTGCTAAATGAGAGTCTGTGCAAAGTAACCCAGCCATTAAACAATCTGCAAGGGCGGGGAAGTATCCGGTTTGTAAATCTACTGGTTGCTGCTCAAACAGAATCTCCCCTTGAGGATTATAACCCGTACCTGTGACTTGGAAATGCTGCCCGCCGGCGTAAATTCCCTGAACCGTCATTTGATTTTCTGTGAGAGTACCAGTTTTATCCGAACAAATAACAGTAGCCCCCCCTAGAGTTTCCACCGCCGGTAGTTTACGGATGATGGCGTGACGTTTTGCCATGCGGTTAACTCCAATAGCCATGGTCACCGTCACCACTGCGGGTAAACCTTCGGGAATTGCACTCACCGCCAAGGCCACCGATGCCTCAAACATAGCAGGCCAGGTTTGTCCTTTTCCTAAGCCCACAGCAAACGTCATAGCTGCTAGTCCAAGGATTATATAGAGGAGTTGATGACTAAATTTGTCAAATTTACGGGTGAGGGGGGTGCTGAGACTGGTGGTTTGTTCTAGGGACTGGGAAATACGCCCCATTTCCGTAGCGTTGGCAATGGCCACAACAATACCGCTACCTTGACCAAAGGTGACAAAGCTACCTGCATAAGCCATATTCACCCTTTCTGCTAGGGGAGTATCGGGTCTGAGGTCAGCAGTAGACTTTTCTACCGGTACTGACTCCCCCGTTAAAGCGGACTCATCTACCTGTAAATTACGAACGTTGAATAACCGTAAATCTGCTGGGACTTTATCCCCAGAAGTAAGTAAGACAATATCACCGGGAACTAATTCTTGGGAGGGGATTCGGGATTTTTGTCCGTTACGAATCACCGTCGCTTCGGTGGTAACAGCTTGGGCTAAGGCGGCGATCGCACCTTCGGCTTTTGACTCTTGGACAAAGCCAATGATAGCGTTAATTAGAGTCACACCCCAAATTACCCCGGCGTTTGTCCACTGAAGTAAAAGAGCCTTAATTAACCCGGCAATAAGTAAAATGTAGAGAAGGGCTTGATTGAACTGCAAGACAAATCTCAACCAAGCAGGCTTTCCCGGTTTACCCTTAAGTTCATTCTTACCAAACTCAGATTGTCGTTTGTCAACTTCCGTAGAAGATAATCCCCTTTCTGGGTCGCTATTGAGAACTTGAATAACTTCTGTTGTCCATTGGCTGTGATAGTTTTGGGGTGCTGATATACTAGTTCCAGTCGTCGGCATAAAAATGTTCTCAAATTCTAGAGTGGTTAAAATCTCTAAATAAATTTGGATATATAAATACGTGCAACTTTTAAGCTAATCAAAGCGATTAAACTAGATTAACTACGGCATCCGTCAATTCTGACTTGTCAGAAAGCACGATAGAATCATGGGTCACGGTAAAGGCAGTTGCTTGCAAAGCACGCAATAAAATATTGCGTGC
>NZ_JANQDG010000074.1:0-12286 GCF_029891665.1 Anabaenopsis sp. FSS-46
TTCAATGGACAGGGATTTAAACGCAGCAATTAACTTATCGAGGTTGGCTAAACCTTGAAAGCTTACTGAGGGATAACCGCTCCCATGCTCCCATTGAAGTAAGAAATAAATGTCTAGACTTGTCTAGGATTTATATAGCAGAACTAACTAGAGGCGGAATTGGCTGTTTCTGATGCTTTTGCAGCTGATGCACCCATACGGATTTCCGACGTAAAGGAAGCCATACTAAAGCCGCCAAAACGCTTGAGGACACTCACCCGCATCCGTAAATTCGGACTAGCGAACCATAAACGTTCTTCACTAGACATGGTTTCATACTCTGTTAAGAGAGTCAAAGCCCCATCGCTACCCATTTTATAGGTTCCAGCGACGGGGGCTTTCTCGGCATAACCCATTTCTCGCAGTAATTTACCTTCATGGGGATTATTCTCATGCGGTACGGTAACTAACACAGTAGAGCCGATGTGTTTTTCTTCGTCCCATTCCATGGTACCATTCCAGGTGACTCTGGCACCACAGGAGGCTTTACTAGGGGCAATTTCGTATTGTTCACACAGTTTGATTACTTCTGGATGATCCGCGGCTAGACTCTCAATTAAGATGTCTGATTTGCCATCTTCAGATTGTTTAAAGGCTAAATGGTGACTAGTACGGTGAGAAAACCATTTACCAGCACTCAATTCAAAAAATTCTTCAATATTCATAAATTAAATTACCCTGCAACAATAAGGTCACACATCCCAGAGTTGGGATTAAGCTTTTAAGGTTTGTTTTTCCAGCCTTCCCAGGGAAATCCTCGACGCTTGTGCAACGTTGGGATGCTGATCTTTTTCTAAGTATTTTAAAGCAGAAATACTCTTATTAGTAGGAAGATTTCCTAAGGCTTCCGCCAGGCGTTGGCGCACTAACCAATCATCTGACTGAGCAAAGCGCAGAATACTATCCACAGAATCAATATCTTGTATTTCCCCTAGTGCGGAAATTGCGGCTTCTTGTAATACGGTTTCGCTGCTATTTAAGGCTTGAATTAAAACATCATGGGCCCGTGGATCTTTGATATTTCCCAAGGATACAGCAGCACTAAAGCGCACGAGCCAGTCAGTATCTTCATAAAAAGTCCTTGCTAGTACCTCAAAGGCTCTAGGATCACCCAAATATCCTAAAGCACCCGCTGCATCGGCACGTATACCATAATCTGGGTCATTTTCCAGAATTTTTACTAAAATTTCATAACATTCGGCTGTGGGTTTCACTCCTAGGGCAAATATTGCCATAGAGCGCAGTTGCAGCGATTCGTCATTCAATACTTTTTTAATTAGGGGTACTGCATCTTCCGGGGATATATGACGCAAGCTAGCTAGGGCTACCATGCGATCGCGTAAATTGGTACTTTCTAGTTGAGTAGAGATTTCCTCTAAGGGTGTAGCAACCATTTATTTTAAAGGGCTTTGTTTATTTATCTTTACTGTAACTGATTTCCCTTTTGATGTTGTCACCATGGCCACTTAGGAATTTGCTACTATTACGGGTCAATGATAGCGGAGGAACAGCCCCCAGATTTATTTAGGGGGCAAAAAAGCAATATCCCACAGGTTTTTTATTGAATTTACTCAGCTAAAGCCCTGCTGGTAACTGCTCGTTGTAACTGAGCCAAGGCGCGATTGTAATCTAAAATAGCTGTAATTCGATTACCTTCAGCTCTTGTTAAGTCGTTTTCGGAGTTAATCACATCAGTTTGAGTACCTACACCGGCTTGGAATCGCAACCGAGCCAGACGCAGAGCCTCTCTAGCCTGTTCTAAAGCAGCATTAGCAGTTTGGACATTTTCTAAACTAGCGCGCTGGGTAGAAAAAGCTTGTTCAACCTGGAAGCGGATTTGGTTGCGCTGTTCACTAAATTGAGTTTCTGCGATCGCCACATTAGTTTTTGCCTGAGCAGCGCTAGCTTTGGCGGCTCCACCATCGTACAAATTCAAACTAGCCCTAACTCCCACAGAGTAACCATCAGTAAGACTAACACCATCATCGAATTGATCTAGCAGGTTATAACTAGCAATGAAGCGCACTTGAGGACCTAGGGATGCAAGTGCTTCTCGCTGCTGTTGTTCACTGATGTTACGTTGTGCCAATTGCTGTTGAAGTTCTGGGCGATTTTGAAACGCTAACACAATGCTAGTTTCTAAGTCTCGGTTCCACAGACCAGCTAATTGCACAGGATCAGCCGCACTCAGATTTATCGATTGTGGCACACTCAGGCGAGTCGCCAGAATCCGACGAGCAATTTCTTGCTGGGAGCGAGCATTAGTCAGTTCTTGCTGGGAATTAGCCAGGTTAACTTGGGATTGCAAAACATCAAATCGCGTACCCACCCCAGCCCTTTCTAAAGCTTGTGCATCTCGTAAACTGGCCTGGGAATTTTCCACAGCAGATTGGGCGATGCGTACTCGTTCATCTGCTTGTTGCAAATTGTAGTATTCCGTAGCCACATTCAAGCGAATTTCTTCCGATTGGCGTTCCACAGCCAACTCACTGAACTTTAACCGCTCTTCGGCCTGTTTAATGGTAGCTTGCCGTCTCCCAGAGGTAAACAGGTCATAACTCAGTTGGGCCTCTCCTGTGAAATTCGTATTAGCTTCGGGTTCTGATGCTGTTGGATCACCTAGTTGTTGTCGTCTTTTAAAGCCTAGCTGATCTCCAGCAGACCGGCCGCGAATGACATCAGCAGTAAGACCCAGATTGGGCAACAAAGCAGCTTGCTCCTGACGTAGGGCGGCTTGAGCCCGTTCTAGCTCCAATAAAGACACCTGTAAATCTCGATTGTTGCGCCTTGCTAGTTCTAAGGCCTGCGCCAAAGTAATGGGCTGATTAGTTTCCAGTCTTACTTCCTCTGGTTTAGTCGGAAATTGCAGGAGATTGGGACTAGGAGTTAGGTAATCAGGAATTTCCACGCTATTAGTAGGGGTAAATTCCACATTTTCCACCGGTGTGATATTTTCCCCCGTGGTTACAGGTGCAACATACTCAGTTCCTGGTGAGGGAAAAGTTAATATCCCAGCAGTCTTGACCAATCCTGAGTTGGTGTTGCTAGCAGATGAATAACTCCCAGCAATCAAGTTCTTAGTTCTGGATGGAGGGAGACAGCCACTAACAGCTGAACAACCATGTACCCCCAGTAATTTTGTTGCTCTTCCGCCGGTGACCGCAGTCGGTAGAATTGTCGATAAATGAGTTTCCTGTTGTTTAGCAGTCGCTGTTGGTTGCTGTAAAGCCGACAGGGTAAAACTGACTGGCTGGGTAGAAGTTCTGGGTGGGATGACATTCGCCACAACAGTTTGATTTAATTTATTCCCTGAAGTACCGACTTGAGTTGGTTGTTGATGGTTTTGAAAATGGGCAAAATTCTGCCCATGTGTGACACTGACTTTACCTTCATCTTTTTGAGATGGCTGATTTTCTAGAGGTGTCCCAGTCTTTTTGCTCAAGCTCGCTGGATTCTTCTTACTACTTGAAGACTGTAATTGCAGTCTAGTTAATTCAGATTCTGGTACTACATCTGGAAAAACATCCGCATTAGTATCACGCATTTGGGTATTAATATTGTCTCCCAGCCAGGTTTGACTGTCAGGAAAGGTCAAGACCCCTGCAGAAGAGACAATTGGTGTACCGCTCACAGTCGTCGCCAAAGCAGTTTGGGTTGTTAATACTGCTGCTGTGACGCCAGGTAAGAAACTATAAAATAAATATTGTCCTTTCACCGCATCCCCTCACACGAAAATCAATACTAGGGGCAGAAAACCCGTCTTATGAGCCGAATATAGCACGATCCTCAATTTAGGTATGGATTACCATGACTCTAAATTGGGGAGTCGGAACTCGGTTTGTTGTCAAAACGTTGCACTATGCGAGATAGTTCCGCCTTTTCATCGATACTAACCCGGGTAGGCGCACCACTAATAATTCGTTCGTAGTTACGGAAAGAATCTTTAATTTCCGGACCATCAGCAGTAATATTGTACTCACGGATACCTTTATCGTGCCAGGAACCCCGCATTTTAAACACATTAATCGCCCGTGACATTTCACCCCGAATCTCTACGTACTGCAACATCAAAATCGTATCAGTAATTGTGGAAATATGGGAGTCTGTGATGGAATGTGATCCCAGAAATTGGTCAGTTGTGTTGGTAAAAAAACCGGTGATTTCTTCTTGTTTCGCATAACCAGTCACACCAATGACAAACTGGCGAAAGGCATTATTGCTGACTCCTCTGGCTAATGCTGACAGGGAGTCAATGGCAATGCGAGATGGCTTAAACATAGCAATTTCTGATTTAATAATTTGCAAGTGGTCTTCTAAACCAGTTGATTCAGGATAGGTGCAAATTATTTTCAGTAACCCTTGACGTTCTAAGTCTTCAAAGTCAATTCCCCAAGAGTAAGCATTACGAGACAGTTGGGCGCGTGATTCTTCATAAGCAAATAATATTGCCTGCTCACCATTGATGCAGCCATCTTGCAAAAATTTACTCACCAATAAAGTTTTACCAGTTCCGGTAGCTCCCGTTGCCAAAATAATAGAATCTTTAAAGAAACCACCCCCACACATTTTATCTAGGGTCTCTACTCCAGAGGATACTCTGATATTAGAGGAGCGTTGGGTTAAGCGCATGGCTCCCAAGGGAAAAATATTAATTCCTCCATTGGTAATTGTAAAAGGATATTCCCCTTTCATATGAGTTGTACCACGCAATTTGAGAATTTCAATTGTGCGGCGCCGCCGTTCTCCTTCTAAAACGTTACGCACAATTACTACATTGTCGGAAACAAATTCTTCTACTCCAAATGAAGCAACAGAACCGTATTCTTCACTACGTTCAGTAGTAATTATAGTTGTGACCTGTAGTTGCTTGAGACGGGCCACAAGACGGAAAATCTCTCGCCGCACTACTCCCATGGCTTCATACTGCTGAAATACGGCCGTGATGGAGTCAATTGATACTCTTTGGGCTTTATATTTGCGAATTGCATATTGCAAACGCTCAATCAGGGCTGAAAGGTCAAAGTTACCCACAATATCTTGACCTTCGGGATCCGGTGAAGCATCCAGAATAAATAACTTACCTTCGTCAATTAGCTGTTGTAAATTCCAACCGAAAATTTCCGCATTTTTAATAATGTCACTGGGTGATTCTTCAAAGGTTACAAATACACCCCCTTGATCAAATCGGGTAATACCGTTATAGAGAAATTGCAGTGATAATAAGGTTTTACCTGTGCCAGATGTCCCACTAACTAAAGTAGTTCTACCAACGGGTAAACCTCCGTGGCTAATGTCATCAAAGCCCTCTATCATCGTGCGAATCTTTTCTACCCCAACCAAGGGGTTGTTGTTTGGCGTTGCTTGGTCTTTTTCGCTCATTGCTTACTAGGATATGGGTTTTATACCCGCTTTTTATATTAGTAAAATTGGTGATTTGTTAGAAAATTTGTATGATGAACCCTTGTTTATTATTCCCAATATTCTTCGCCCAGTTCTTCATAAAGTAAGTCTAATCCAATCAAGACTCTTTCTCTGTCTGATAAGTCACCAATGATTTTGCGCACCGGTGGAGGCAAAATTTTAGATAATGTTGGGGTGGCTAAGATTTTATCTTCTTCGGCTAGCTGGGGGTTCTTTAGGACATCAATTACTTTTAAGGCATATACACCTTGAAATTCTTGCTCTAAAATGTTTTTAAGTATTTTTAAGGCTCGAACAGAGTTGGGGGTGTTACCAGCTACATAAAGCTTGAGAACATAGGTTTTTTTGGATTGATTCATCTGACAAATTTACTCTCTTTAGAGATTGAACATCTATAATGTTCACACAGGTGAGCGAGGATATCTATTAGTGCTAGGCGATAATCAAGTAATATCTCGTCACTCCTTCCTTCTAGCTTTAGTTGTGTGGAAAAGTCTTCAATTAATTCCATATGAAATTCAAGGATTTGTGGCACAGGAATATTAGCACAAAATACTGCATTGATAAATTTATCGATTTGTTCTTTCAGAGTTTTGTCTGGGGTGAAGTAATTGAGAAGAATATGGCGGTAATCTGATTTTAGTTGTTGTAACAATACCTGCCGATCAACTTGAGTCATCTGCTGAAAGAAGTGCTGTGGTTTGTGCTTCTGACATGGAAATACATCAAAATGTTTATTAGTAAAATTTTTATTAAGATATTGTCACCATCACCTCAGTAGGTAGTAGATTTTAACAGTGGTAGTAGTTCTACTCTGGGGGCGAAGTAGTTAGTCTGTGGTTTCATAGTTCCAAGGCCTAATCTGCCCGATCAACTCGACTTGAATGGGTAGTTGAGCCGGATAATCTAGTTTTTAGCAGTGGAAAAATCAATATGAACTGATATATATTCTTGGGAATATCTATGTTAGATGTGAATCACACCTCTAAACTTCTAAGTTGATGTCTAGTTGTGTATTCAAGTGGCGATTTCTCTTTGAGAGAAGGACTCATATCAACATCATATCAACCTAAGGTTGTTGCACCAGATACACTGTAATCAGTGCTGGGGCTTCATAGTTTATTGATGAAGCCTAGTAGTTTTTCCATCAAGATACATGAATTAGTTGAGCATAGACTTATGTATATTTCCTCATGTATGGATACAGTAGTTTTACTAGAAGCTCCGTGTCGTGGTTGCCGGCAAATTTATGAACAAAGACCAGAATCTGGCGGTCGTGGGCGGACATGTTGGGGAAATTGATTCCCTTTTACCCTTTGGCGGTGAGACAAGTAGTACTGATGCATTTCCCTGTATGCTTGTAACTCCTGTTACTCCGGTAATGTTAGTGACCAAAACGGTTTAAGATGACTAACTATGCAAACTAGACTTCCTCAACCCCTGTAAGGATGTTTAAGAGTTTGCATAAGGGAGCAGAGAAATGGCGGGAGCATTACAAGGTATGTCTTGAAAACTGTCCCTGAAAGCCAGTCAATAAAGACTAAATCCCTGGTGAGATGAGGCATTTATCTATCTCCCCGCCTTGGAGGTGGGGGTTCTGACTCCCTGTAATAGATACTTAAATTAACTCAAAGTATCTTCACATTCTAAATCATTATAATTCCTCAAGGTTTATTAGCGAATCTTTGGCCTCATAATTGTTTTAGTTGTCACTATTGCAGAGGAGTTTCAACACCAGTAGGAAACTGACAAGGATATTCACCGAAAACTAAGATTGGCCAGGACAACGAGTCAATCCCATAAGTCTTGTCTTTTAACAACCTCGTCGTGAGTACAGGCGAACGGCTTTCCCCCTTGTCTCAATGGCATTGAAGCTGTAAAAAGAATCCGTGAAATGATTCTTCTGAATATTATTGCTTTGCCGCTCTAATACTTTTTGCCGAAGTGCCGATGGTGAAGCGGCAAGCTTACACAAAGAAGAATGACCCCTAAGGTTCCTTATGTCAATGTTACAGTACCCGCTTTATGACTTTCTCGCAACCGTACCCAGCTGCTTAGAAACAAGTACTCTGGCTATGGTGCTGGAGATTTTTGAGCAAGAGCAGTGCGATCGCTTGGTAGTGGTAAATCAGCAACAATACCCCTTAGGATTGGTGCAGTCTGCCCGCTTAACACAAAAATTATTGGCAGTATGGGGTGGAAATCAAGTTTTGGACTTGCAGCAGCCATTGTCAAGGTGGGATCAAGCCATAATCGAGCCTCTCAAGACATTACCAGCAACTTACTGTGTAGAGCAATTAGATCTGCTTTGGCGTTACCAAAGGAGCCGAAACAACAATAACTTAGATTGGGCGCTGATTGATAAAGAAGGCAAATTTCTAGGGCTGCTGAATAGCTCACGAGTGTTAAGAGCATTAACTCAAGAAAAATTGGCTTTTGATTCTAGTAGCAGCCACTGCTCACCTTCGGGGAAGAGAACGCCTAAAAACAGTTCCCCAGATAATGCTAACACCTCCAACAAGATCAGCAAAACTCACTGGCGAACTGATAAGTCACCACGGGGGCGAACTACTGGGAGAATCGCTGAATGCCAAGCTGGGCTGCCGCGATTGCTACCAGCACTGCGGGATTGCTTACGTGGAGAAGCCATAGCCAGATCGCGGCTGAGAAATCAATATCAACCGGCACAAAAATCACTAGTGCAGCTATTAGAAATACTGCCTTGGCCGTTAATGCTGCAAACTGGAACAGGTGAAATAGTAGCGCAAAATCCGGCTTGGTGGGAGCAATTAGGAGTATTGAAAGATCCCGAAGGGATTCGCGAACAAGTCGAAGCAATACTAGCCTCCCAGGAGAGGAAAACGGCTACAGAATACGCTAAAGCTAGCAGATTTTATTCTCAAGGGAATAATCATCCTAGGGAATCTCATTCAACAGAACAGACCTTGATGTCAGCGAATGAACCTCTGCCACAGGGGGGATATTCCCCACCACCCAGACATAGCCTACACGATAGCGTTCGCGGATCATCTGCTAGAGAAGAAGATAAAAGTAAGCAGTCAACCCCCAAAAAGAGTAAATCCAATCACTGTTTTTTGGATAGTCAGATGGGTACTTGCACCTGTGTTGTGGAAGTGCACAATGGTAGCGAGCGAATTTGGCAGTTTGCCAAAATTACCTTAGATAGTCACAAATCAGAACTTCTTTCCCAAGAACTGAATCTGCCAGAATTGAACTGTAGGCAAACTGAGGCTACTCCCAAGACTCAAGGAAGTAATGACCTATGTTTAGTATTAGCTACTGATGTCACCGAACAGCAGCAGATATATAAAGAACTAGCAGCCAAAAATGCTGACCTGATTCAATTAAATCGATTAAAAGATGAGTTTTTAGCTTGTATTAGTCATGAACTGAAGACTCCCCTAACTGCGGTTTTAGGACTATCAAGGTTACTGGTAGATCAGCAGTTGGGTGAACTCAACGAGCGCCAAGCCCGTTATGCAGGACTGATTCATCAAAGCGGACGACATTTGATGAGTGTAGTTAATGACATTTTAGATTTGACCCGCATGGAAACCGGACAGATGGATTTAGCCCTTGTCCCGGTGAAAATTCGTGCAGTGTGCGATCGCGCCATCACAGAAGCAAAAGCGATTCACACTCAAACCACCAAAGCTACCGCCACACCAACAGCCAATTCCATACCTGAATTAGCCATCTCGATTGAACCAGATTTAGACGAGATAGTAGCGGATGAATTGCGCTTGCGACAGATGTTAGTACACCTACTTTCCAACGCCTTTAAGTTTACAGAAAACTCCGGGGAAATTGGTTTGCGCGTCAGTCGTTGGGAAGGCTGGATTGCCTTTACTATCTGGGATACAGGTATTGGCATTCCCGAACATCAGCAACATTTAATCTTCCAAAAATTCCAACAACTAGAAAATCCCCTGACTCGCCAATTTGAAGGTACTGGTCTGGGGCTGGTTTTAACCAGGGCTTTAGCTCGTCTTCACGGAGGTGACGTGAGCTTCTTATCTCGTGAAGGCAAAGGTAGCCAATTTACACTACTACTCCCACCTAGTCCCCCCACAACAGGCTTGAGTGAACCAGAGACAGGAATCAAAGAACATAGCCAGATCAAAACTCCTGAAACACAAGGATTGAGCAGCTTGGGAGTGAGGGATCACGCCGTTTCCCCGGGGTCGCGCAGAGAAATCTCAGCACGCCAGCGCGCGGCGACAACTACCCAACATCCACCCGCCAGCTCACAACGGTTAGTGCTAGTAGTGGAAGCAGTAGCTCGATATATCGAAGATTTGACCGATAAGCTGAAGGTTTTAGGTTATCGTGTCGTCATCGCTCGCTCAGGAACAGAAGCAGTAGAAAAAGCCCGCCGCTTGCAACCGAAAGCGATCTTCTTAAACCCCTTATTACCCTTACTGTCAGGTTGGGATGTTCTGACTCTATTGAAATCTGATGCTGCAATTAGGGATATTCCCGTAATAGTCACAGCCACTGGAGCGGAAAAAGAGCAAGTATTTGCCCATGGGGCGGATGGTTTCCTTAACTTACCAGTTCAGCATGAGGCCTTAGTACCACTGTTAGAAAACTTGTGTACTCAACCAGCAATGAGAAATTCACAGTTAAATAATCATCCAATCACCCCGATCACAAGTCCACTGAGAATTCTCAGGTTGGTAGAACAGAATTTAGAATCAATTAACCCCCACCCTTCACTGCGAGAACATCGGGTGATAGAAGTAGATGATTTAGATCAAGCTGAACTCTTGGCACAGGTTTGGCAGTTTGATGTCATTTTACTGGATGTCGAAGGTGCCTTGGCACAAACTTACCTACAAGAGTTAGCTCAACATCCCATATTGGCTAATATTCCACTGGTGACTTGTGATGTGGCGACTACCCTAGCTGCTTCCCAGATACCTGGTTTGTCGGTGTTTCCTTACTTGAGAGCATTGTCACAAGAAAAAGAAAGCTCTGATTATAGCACAGATCCCTTGTTATCTGTGTTACAAATTGCATCTGGTATCTGCTGCCCACCCAGTATCCTGGTGGTAGATTTAACTATGCTGGACTATGGCCTGAGGGTTCAGTCAGACGCTGATCAGGGTGATCAAACAGTCGCAAAACATTCACCCAATAACCAGGGTAACCATAGCTTGCATGGTTTAGCTATACGGGGATCTGAGTGGTTTCAAGCTTTAATCCAGTACTTACAAACGGCTGGTTTAAAAGCCTCAATGGGGCGTTACTGGGCAGAAGTCATACAACAAATTCGCCACCAAAGCGTTGACTTACTGCTGATTTGCTTAGGAGATTCTTCTGTTCCTCAAGAGGTGCTAAAAGAGTTAAAAGCATTAGCCGACTTACCTTTCAAGCCGCCAATTTTGATCATTGACCAGCGATTCAGTCACACGCCTACTGATTCTCTAACTGAAAAACCTTGCAAGAGCTTGGTTGCAGCCGAAAACTTCACGAGTGAATTAGCACAGTTTGTGGTTCGCATAGTGTCTGGAAAAGAAGACATCGCCCCGGAGATTTTGCCTCGTTCCATATCAATGGAAGACTTATTGGCTGAAATTAATCAAGCCTTGGGTTTAAAAGCAGACCATTAATAATAATCACAAACAAACAGCGAAAAACCAGACACAAGACAGTATGCAACAAAACTAAAAAATGACAATACCTGATCAAATTATACTAGATACCAACGTACTTCTAGCTGGTTTACGCTCTAGTCGTGGCGCATCCTACAAGCTGTTAAGCATACTCAACGATACTCGCTGGCGATTAAATATTTCTACCACATTAATCTTCGATTACGAAGAAATACTTAAAAGACAAAAAGACCAGTTAACCCTAAACAATCAAGATATTGATAATATTATAGAAGCCCTTTGTGCCATATCTAACCAATGTAATATTTTTTATCTATGGCGACCAATTGCACGCGACCCAGACGATGATTTTTTAATAGACTTAGCGATGGAATGCCAAGCCGAGTTTATTATCACTTACAATCAAAAAGATTTACAAGCAGCAGAGAAATTTGGCATTAGAGTATTAACTCCTAAAGAATTCTGGCTCTACCGTACTTGTTATGCTAATTTAACAACTGGTTCGAGGGAACAGGGAACAGGGAACACACCGAACAGAGATTAAGAAGGAATATTCAGGCATTTTCTTCAATAACCAACATTATTTCCCTTATACGGTAAGCTTTTTCGGATTTTATCAAAACAATTTAGCATATTAGGTACTGAAGAACCAGAATTCTTAGAACAAGTAGGAGAAATATCATGAGTAACTTAAACATACAAATCCCCGAATTCTTATATAAGCAAATTGAAACCTTAGCAGCCAAAGAAAATATGCCTTTAGAACAACTGGTAGCCATTGCACTATCAGCACAAGTTTCTGCATGGATGACCAAAGACTATGTAGAAGAAAAAGCCAAACGCGGTAGTTGGGATAAATTCCAGGAAGTTTTAGCTAAAGTCCCTGACATAGAACCAGAAGACTACGACAAACTATAATACCCAATACCCAATACCCAATACCCAATCCCCAATTCCCACAAGTGTTGAATGTTAAGAAAGAGGTGATAAAAATAGCCCAAAATATGGTAAATTTTGGGCTAAGGATTAAAACCAATTAATTGATAATGATTATAAATTCATTTCCCAAGATTGTCAAAGACATCCTCAGACCGTTGCCAAAAAATGATTATCCAGTTTTGAACAGCCGTCTTTATGTTGAGTGTTGGTTGGCTTATGCCTTGGATAATAGCTTAACAAGTATGCGG
>NZ_JANQDG010000075.1:0-32372 GCF_029891665.1 Anabaenopsis sp. FSS-46
CCCTCCTAATGTCTCGTCGCTCATTTTGGCTTGGAGGATGATGCCACTGGCTGTGATGTTGTTATTGATTTTGGCTTCGTTGGTTATATCTACTATGTTTAATGCTACTGCTACCCCTATACCAAAGGCGCTTTCTCCTACTGCGCTACCATCTGCTATGGCACTGGCATCTGTTTCGTTTGATGCTGCTAGTTTGAAGGTTCCACCTGTGTTTATTACTACCCCTGTTCCTAGGGAGGCTTTGGCAGTAGACCTGGCTAGGTTTAGGGCTAATCCCGCTGCTACTGATACCGCTCCATCACTGGTTTTTGCTTGCCCCTGTATTTTTTCTTTGCGCTCTTCTGACTTTTCACCTCCGGGAGGATTGTTGGGATTTTCATCTACGGGGGCATTTTTAGCACTGAAGCTGACTGAATGCTCCTGTCCCTGCTCTTGTACAGTTTCAACCCCTACATGCCATGTGGGCATGAACCGATATCTACTGAGGTTTTCTAGAGTACTTTTACTTACGGTGACAAAAACATTGTTATTGAAGTCTTCTAGGGTTTCTGCCAGTTGAATTTTCTTGCTGCTAATTACTTTGACATAATATGTTTTGGCTTCTGTGGGTTGATACCCAGTTTTGTTGTCATATGTATCTGTATTAATACCTGACAGTGGGGATTTAGGAGTGGCAGCGCTGGGATGTATTTGTACTACGACACCTTGTCCTGTTTTTAGTCCGTGGTTGTAGGTTAATTCGATAACATTAGATTCATTTCCTGATACATTGATAGTTGATGGCAGATAATAACCCAGTTCACGGGTTTTACCCGTTGTGACATCATATCTTTCTACCAAGGTAAATACTTGGTCGCCAATGCCTTTGCTATTGATATTTACTATTCCTTCCTTCTTACCTGACAGGGCATCACTGCGAGTCCTGGCCAGTTTGATGGTGTCATCGTCAACCTTAATCACATAGTAAACTGTGACGTCATAATATTTCTGGGTGAGTGTATCAAATGTTCCACCTATTGCCTTCCCTTTTATGGGGAATTTCGCCGGGTTATAGTAGCTAATTTTGTCTCCAGTTTTTAAGTCGTGCTTTGTGGAGAAGGTGATTTCATTTGTATAAATGTCAATTAGATTACTAGTATATGCAGGGGTAGTTGAGGTGATTATGTATGATAAGCTGTGCGCTCCGCTGCTATCGCTAGTCAAATCTATAACGTTATTAGTTGTACTATCTAATAACTGAACTCTTAAATCATCAATTTTTTTAACTTTGTACTGTCTACCATCTGTTAGCCCACCTATGGGTGTATTCCCATTAGGATTATACTTAACTACCTGACCATCTAGTAAGTAGTGATTTTCTGTGAAGATGATTTGATTTTTCTCTAGGTCTATTGCCAGTTTGGTGGCGGCTTGACTTGATATTGCTGATATGGCTTGGTCTTCGGCTGTCTTGGGTTTTTCTTTCTCTTCTGGTGGTGTCGGCTCTTCTCCTGGTGGTGTCGGCTCTTCTTCTGGTGGTGTTTCCTCTTCTTCTGGTGGTGTCGGCTCTTCTTCTGGTGCTTCTACTCCTTCGGCGCTGGCTTTGGCTATGGATTCTGATGCACCATATCCCTGGGCTGTAAAGCTAATATCTCCCTGGGCTGTAATGTCTCTTGCTGTGGTTGATTCTGTGATGTCATCTACTATGTTTATTGCTAGGGATGCTCCTACTCCCACGGTGCTACCAGCGGCTGCTCCATCGGCGGTGGTGCTACTCTTCCCTGTGTGTCTGGATGTTGCTTCTATTTCCCCCAGTTCTAATAATCCTGTTGTTCCCGCTGCTCCTATGTTTGCCTGTGTCTGGTTGGTGACTATGGTCATGGCTAAACCAGGGCTTAGGGCTATTCCCCCGGCGGCTCCTGTCTGGCTGCTGGTTTGACTGTTATTGTCTGATGTGGCGCTTAGTGTCAATTTAGCAGCGTTTGTCAGGGTGACGTTGTCTTTGAGGGCTGCTTCGGTTTTATTCCTTTCTATGTCTAGGGCTACTGATGCTCCTATACCGACGCTGGCTTCCCCTTCTTGTATGGCTTTGGCTTCTGTGATGCTGTTGGTGTTATTTTCTGCTTCTAAGGTGATATTTCCACCACGTACGTCTACTATGGCTCCACTGTTTATTACTGCTAGGCTGGCGTTTTCTCCTGTGTAGTTGAGGGCGAAGGAGCCTGCTAATCCTACGTTGGTGGCTCCGGCTCCTGATGTGGCTTGGGCTGTAAAGTCACTTGTGCCATCCCCTCCTAATGTCTCGTCGCTCATTTTGGCTTGGAGGGTGATACCACTGGCTGTGATTTCACTAGTGCCTATGCTGGCTGTGTTGGTTATATCTACTATGTTTAGGGCTACCGCTACCCCGATACCAATGGCGCTTTCTCCTACTGCGCTACCATCTGCTATGGCACTGGCATCTGTTTCGCTTGATGTAGCTAGTTTTAATTGTCCTGCTGCATTAATTACTATGCCGTCTCCTAGGGTGGCTGTAGCTGTGGAGTTGGCTAGGTTGAGGGCTAGGGCTGCTGCTATTGATACTTGCCCTTCTGTGGTTCTGGTTTTCCCTGCTATGGCGTTTTTATGTTCTTCTTTGTTGGGGGTATCGACGCTGTCTAGTTGGGTGTTAATCTGATCTTCTGATGTTTGCTCTTCGTCTCCCTCTTCGGGGGCTTCTGCTCCTCCTGCTGATGCTTTGGCTTCTGAGTCTGATGATGCATAACTATGGGCGCTTAAGGATACGTCACCAGCGGCTGTAATATTTCTTTGGGTGGTGGCGATGGTGATGTCATCTACGAAGTTGAGGGCTAATGCTGCTCCCATTCCTACGCTGTCGCCGGCGGCTGCTGCATCTGCTAGTGTGCTACTGTTGCCTTTATGGCTGGCTAGGGCTTCTAAGCTGCCTAATGTTAATATGTTACCACTGCCTATCAGTGCTGATGTTTCATTGCTGGCTATTGTTAGTGCTAATGCGGGGGTGGCAGCAATACCCCCTGCACTGCCGGCGGTGGCGCTGTTGTCAATGGTGTTGTCTGAGGCGGCTGATAAATTTAGGTTGCGAGCGTTATTGAGGATGGCGTCGTTTTCTATGGATGCTATGGTTTGGTTTTGCTGGATGGCTAACCCTATGGATGCGCCAATGCCTAATGTTTCCCCGCCCGACTGGGCGGCTTGGGCGGTGACTTGGGAGCTATTCTGGTTTTGTGCTTCTAGTTTGACATCCCCTTGATTAACATCTATGATGGCGCTGCTGTTGATTTGAGCCTTGGTGTCGCTGTTGAGAATATGCACGGCTAATGCACCAGCGACACCTACATCAGATCCCCCTCCGCCGGATGTGGCTTGTGTGGTAAATTCCCCTGTTGGTGTTAGGGCTATGATATCTATTTGCCCGGCATTGATTGATGTGTTGCTACCAATGTAGGCGTGATTATTTATATCTACTATGCTGACTGCTACTGCTACACCTACTCCCTGGGCGCTGTTACCAACGTTACTACTATCTCCTATGGTGTGTTGAGTGTTATTTGATGTGATCTTAATTGTTAATTTATCAGTATTTATATTTGGGTCGTTGATATTATCTGAGGCTATATATGCTTGGGTTTGGCTATTGAGTTTGGTAAATGCTAATGCTCCGGCAACTTCAACTGTGCCATCACTGGTTTTGGCTTGGTTCTCAGTTCTTGATTCTGGGGTTTCACTGTTGTTTGTGGCTCCCCCTGGGCTGGCGGTGGCGGTGGTGCGGATATTGTTTTGGGAGTCTGCTGATATTGTGATGTTTGATGCTTGAATCCCTTGAATGCTTGCTCCTTCAATATAGGCTTCTGTGATCCCAGTGATGTTTGCTATTGCTATACCCGCCCCTGCTTGGGCTGCGGAAGCGTCTCCACTGGTGGTAACGTTAATGTCATTATCAGCAGTGATGTTTAAGTCTCGATCCACTAGTAGGGAGCTAACCCCAAATATGTTGGTGGTGGCTATGCTCTCAATGATGGATGTGGCTACTGCTGCATCAGCGGTACTATCAGTGTATTCACTTAGTCCTGTGGCTGTTGCTGTTCCCTCAACTTGGGAAATGCTGGCTAAGGTGACGTTACCGCTACTTTCTATGCGGGTGTCTATGATGTTAATCCTGGCTGTGGAGGTGAGGTTAATTAGGGCTGCTGGTAAGCCGATGGCGCTACCTGTAACTGTGGATGCGGCTGATAAGTTAATATCCCCGGCTTTGAGGGTTGCGCCGGTGAGGTTAATTTCTACTGCTCCGCTGGCGTTGAAACCACTTTGTGTGTCTGATGCTGTGAAGGTGATGATACCATCTGTATCGTTTTCTTTTGTTAGGTCTATTGTTACATCTGAGTTGACAGTAATATTCTCAGCGTTTACGGTGACACTACCACCTTGAAGGGTTAAGTTTTGAGCAAATATGACTGTATCCTTACCATCTTCACCATCAATGATTAAGGATTGGCTGAAGTTAGGATCTAATGCCTGTATTGTAATTGTGTCATTCCCTGCTAAACCTCTAATAGTTAGGGAGTTACTGGGTTGATCAAAATGAACAGTTTGAAAGGTACTATTACTACTGGAAATTGTAATTTTCCCTGTGTTATCCGATTGGACGAGGATATCATCGTCCCCACCTGTAGCCTGAAATACCTTGTCGGTTGTAGTACTACTGTCAATAATTGTATTGACTGCTAACCCTGCATAGCGAATGGTCTTATCGTCCAGGTGAATTTCCCCTGAATGGGCGCTGTTAGCGATGAACTCTGTCTTGATGTACTCGCCACCATCAATTACCAATTTACCTAAGTTGCCGTCACCTCCATCAACCAGGCCATCTAGACTACCTTCGGGGGTAAATACAAAGGTAGCATGGTTATTTTCGGCAGCTTTGAGATTTTCCACATGGGAAAATTCAATATTGCTTAAATTACCGGAATTTTGCCCTGTGATATTCCATATGGTGTCCAGATCCGGACCGAATATTGTATCGTTATCTTCTCCACCATCGAGGTTAAATTGTGCCCCTGTACTGTTCAAGGACTCGATCAAGGAGCTATCCAGATAGAGACGATCATCGCCTGAGCCTAAATCTGCGGAGATATTGAGATCACTAGAGAGGGTTAACCCATTGAGGTGATAAAAATATGTACCGTCAACACTGAACTCTAATCTTTGCTCAGGATTCACCCTGAGATATAAGTCATCTGCTTTGTCTGTACCTAGGAAATTCACAGAGTTTCCAGCAAAGTTTCCTGTCAAGAAGTCATCCCAGGTTTGTCCGGTTAGGGGATCGATGTTGATCGTGGGACTAAACAACTGTGTTCCCTCTTGTGTTGTTAACCCTAGCTCAATAATCAGCTCCCCAGGATTTACATAAGGTGTAATCTGCTGTATGGTGTTTGGTGGATGGAAAGGATCTGAATTTTTAAACAGACCATCAAAGGGTTGAAATTCTTCTGGACTAAACCCGTTAGTTGTAGGTTGAATGATATCCATAATAAATTAGTAGTTGAGTTAATGATTTTGATTTGTGTGAGAATTTGAAACCCAGAATTATCAGCGGAAATATACGATCTCTTCAGCCTGTTTAAGGATAAATATTACTTATTAGTTATATCTAGAAAGAGATTATAATCTCTTTCTAGACTTTTTCATCTAAGTCTTTTTAAGGTAAAGTTTATTTAGGTAAACTTACTTACTTTTGCTTCTGGTAAACCACTAGGGCATGACTACTGAAACAAGAGTTAATTAAACTGCATCAAAAACACCTGATTCTTCTGTAGGAGCGTTAGCAATTTGTATTTCTTCCTCTTGTACCTTGGTTTGAGATTCCAGTTGTGGTACACCGGGCATACTTTCTAATTGCTCATTGGTAACTTGCAAATTAACCATAGTAGTCGGTGCATTATTGAGAAACTCAACTCCAGTTGCTACCTCGCGATATGGACGATTTAACAGATAGTTGAGTAAGGCATCACGCTGCTCTTGGGTAATTAAGTATACTTTCTTTTGAATCTGTGGCATAAATGACTGCTCCTTTGTTTATCAAATGAATCAAGTTTGATGAAGATACAAGAGTGGCTCTGAATATTACCCGAAAAATGAGTGTATTCCTAGCAGAAATTAGATTTAAAATAATTTGCTTGTTATTGTACTAGATCAAACAGGAAATAATCAAGTAAATTTTTGCACTTAATTGGACGGCAAGCTTTTCTATGCGGCTACATATAGCATTTCCCATGCTCGTGAGGTACAATTTTTTTTAGTTTGAGGCAACAGGGAAAAGGTAACAGGGAATTGGTGTGTACTTCATGAGCCTGAAAAAGGCTATAACATACCTTGACATCTCCCCTGGTTGAAACACAGGTGATTCTAAACTGATGTTGCTACGCAGGACTAAGCGATGCTACGCAACGGTTACAACTTGATTTACTTAATCTAACATATTAAGTAAATAATATTGTTTTGGGAGTGTCAAAGCTCCCCTACCCAGCTTGGCTAAGATTATACTTAGCTGTGTGGCTACTTAAGTTGACATCTTTTGGGTTTTTCACCATATTTGTAGATGCCTTTTTTTCATTAATTCACAGATTTTTCAACGGCCAGTGAGTAAACTAATTCATTGGCGGAGGTTAGTAGGACTAATTGTCAGGATTGCCGAGTTAAGACAGTTACTTGCAACTTAGTACTTAGTTATAAGTTATCGTCTTATTGCCCTGACCAGTCCTGATGGTTTTATTGCTTCCCAGGGTGGTGATAATATCATCGCCATTACCTGTATTTATAGTGTCATTGCCAGCACCGGTGATAATAACTTGATTTCCATTTGCAGTTCTGATGGTGTTATTACCTCCACTGCTTGTAATCCAACTATTGCCAGTTCTTGTGCTAATGCGGTCGTTGCCTGCGCCGGTGGTAATAACTTGATTTCCATTACCAGTAGTGATGATGTTATCACCGCCACTACTTGTAATCACACTATTACCAATACCTGTAGTGATGCTGTCATTACCGTTACCAGTGATAATAGTTTGATGTCCATTTTTAGTGCTGATGCTGTTATTACCATCACCAGTGGTGATGCGATTATTGCCTGCGCCGGTTCTAATGGTGTTATTTCCCCTGCCAACGTTAATTTCTATATCCCGATCGCCTGTAGTAATAGTATTGCGACCATCACCAGCGGTAATCTTGCTATTGCCACTTCCTATGGTGATGGAGTTATCACCATCACCGGCATTAACTGTCTGGTTACCACTAGCGGTAGTGATGCGATTAGAACCATGACCAATGGTTATAGCTTGATTTCCATTTCTAGTGGTGATGTGGTTATTACCATCACCGGTGCTAATGCGATTATTGCCGTTACCGGTTTTGATGATGTTGTTTCCACTCCCGGTGATAATCTCGGAATCCCGATCGCCTGTAGTAATAGTATTGCGACCATCACCGGTTGTAATCTTGCTGTTGCCATGACCAACGGTGATGGAGTTATCACCATGTCCAGCCAAATCAATTATCTGGTTACCATTTCCTATGCTGATGCGGTTGTTCTTATCCCCGGTAATGATAATGGTTTGATTTCCATTTCTGGTAGTGATGTGGTTACTACCGTCTTGAGCCTTAATGGTATGATTACCGTTACCGGTGTTAATTACATTGTTACCAGTACGTGCGTCTAGTTCTAAAACGCCGCTGAAGTTGTTGGTGAGGTTGATTCTATCGGAACCGGAACCGAGGATAATTTCCATGGTGTCTATCCCTAGGTATTGCAGGTTACTTAAACCCAGTCCTAATATGTGGGTGTTATTAACTATTACTGAGTCTCTAAAGCCTAGGGTGTCAGAAGAAAAGTCAAGATTAAGGCGATCGCTTTGCCCTGTACTACCGTCAATAGAAAAATTAGCCCCATTAACTAGACTAGGATTAACCAGCGTCACCACATTGTTACCAGAACCCAAAATCAGGTTAATTCCTTGCATATTGTAGCTCAGAGAACCAGAATCTTGGGGCGAAGGGTTTTGCAGGTCAATAAATAGATTTAAATCATCTGCGGTGTCAGAGAAATCTTGAGTAAAGCTGTTATTGCCGCCACCGCCATCCACAAAGGTAGCAGCAGTCACCGTTTTATCCGCTGCAAAAGAATCATTACCAGAGCCTAAATATAAATTAATGTATTGCAATCTCTGGTAATCTACCGACACAGCCAACCCAGTAATAGCTGTTTGAGTAATATTGACATTTCTACCTACTGTGTCGTTTTGGTTATTAACGTTTAACGTATTTATACCACCACCACCGTCAATGTTGACCGGGTTAGCTACGGTAGTTATTAGCGTATTGTCAAGGTTAAAAGTGTCGTCATCTTCCCCCGCAGTCATCATCAGTCCTCTAGACTGGATTCTACCTAAAAGGGTAACTATACTGCCTGTACCGGGGTCTTGATTTTGTAGGTCTGTCTGTATCTCAACATCCCCCGTGGCGATAAGGTGAGAGCCAGTTTCTAAAGTGAGGTTATCGCCAGCGCCTAACGTAATGTTGCCGTTCGTGGCGGTCAAAGTAACACCGGATTTAATTACTAGGTCATCACCAGTCTCCACAGAGTCCCCTGCTGTTAAGGTAACTGATAAAGCTGTGATGTCCTCCGTGACTGTCATGGGACTGCGGGTAGAAAATACCACGTTACCACTAGCGTTAATCTCATCTACTAGAGTGAGTGCGCCCCTGTTTTCCAGGTAGATGTTATTTATATTGTTGTTTGGGGTAATCCTCAGAGCATCTACGGCGGTTTGTAATACGTTATTGTTGCTACCAATATCCCCTGTGATATTTAATCTCAGAGAGTCCCCCGTAATGTCGGTTTCCTCCGTACCGCTGTAGATGTTATTGGCAGTTAAGGTTAAGTCAGAGTTAGTCTCTAGATTGTGGACGGTCATACTACCACCGCTAACTAAGTTAACGTCCCCCGTGTCGCTATTCAGGTTTGTTACTGTTAACCCACCACTGGTGGTAATGTTAATAACTCCGTCGTTAGCGGTGATATTATCCAGATTCAAAGCACTGGTGGAGTCAACCGTAATAGTTCCATCCCCAATCACACCGGCGTTTAAGTTGCTATTCCCCGCAAGCTCAATCTCAATATTCTTCAGTGCGGTAATGTCGATATTTTGGGAATTAAGCCTTACCCCATTGGCTGTAGTGACACTACCACCAACTAGAGTGGAGCCGTTGTAATAACCAGTAGAACCTAAGACTAGGTTATTAGTAATGGGGACTCCCGTTAAAACTAAATTATCACCGGTGCTAATCTCTACATAATTGGCTATGGTAAGCATTTCCTCAAAGTCTATATTAGCCAGGTCTTTTTGAGCTTTGAGGATTAATTCATCGGCTTGGACTGTAAAGGTGATGCGATTATTTTGTAGTTCGCCGGAGGCTTTGGTTAATTTAATTGCTCCCGCCAGTTCTGACTGTAGTACAGGTTTGAGGTTTAACCCAGTCTTGGATGCTTGGGTCATGTAGATGTAAACGTCGCTGTAGTTGGGATTTTTAGCTACTTCCCTATAGTCAGCCTCGGAAACGTAGATGATTTTATTCTCTGGTACTTGTCCCTCTAGATTTTCGGTGACCGTATACATATACAGACCCGAATCGTTTTGACGTGTCCAGACCGTGAGAGTGTTTAAGATGTCGTTGACGCTGTTGTATACCCGCTCCTGACCCTGGGGTGTCACGACATCTAGATGATAAACCCGTTCGTTACCGTCTTGAATGTCATTGCTATTAGCGTCATGGTAATAGGCGTATTTACCTGTTTGTGTCTCTCGCTCTTGGTAATAAACCGTGTTTAATATCGGGGCTAAACTTAGTTCTGCTTTTTCCTCTTCCGTCAAAAGTTCCAGTTGCTGATTATGCAACCGGTAAGCGTTACCTTGGGTTAACTCTGGGTGATCTAAGTAGTATTCGACATTAGTTCTGGTGTCGCGATATTTGTAAAAACCGGCGTAGTCTCCCGTAGTTTGCAGGTTACCTCTGGCCTCTAGGTTAATGATTTTTTCAGTACCAGTTGTCTTTTTAGTAAAGTTATCAAAAGATTCTGGGGAAATAATAATGTTATCGGAATCCAGGGCTAAAACTAGCTCATCTGTCTTGACATTGGGTAAAGTTACCCCCCCTTGGGCGATCGCCGAATAGCCCTTAGCCAAAGTAATTTTCTTAGCATCCAGGAAGATAGTTTTATCTATATCTATAGACTGGGTAGCTTGGAGAATTAAAGTGTGAGCATCGAGAACAATATTACCATTAGCAACATTAATGACCAAATCCTCCTGGAAACTGCGTAAATCAATAGTTCCAGTCGCCAGGGGGACGCTGACAGATGTTGACGTAACCAGAGAACCGAGATTAGAAACTTGAATACTCCCGTTAGTGGACGTCATAGTAGGTATACTCAAAGTGCGGTTTTCCTGCTGGTTACCAGTTCCCACCTTCCCTATACCCTTAAGTTTAATGTCCCCATACGCCGTAGCAGTGACCTCCGCCAGGTCTACCTCTAATAACCCGATATTGCTACCTGTTGATAGTGCCGTGAGGTTAGCATTAACCGCAATTAGTTCTGGTTGATTGTCTTGAGAGTTTTGAGCCAGAACATCACTACCATTGTTAGTAGTGACATTGATTTGACTATAGCGGGTTAAATTACCGTTACCATCATACTCACTATAATTACCAGCATTAATTCTGCCAATAGTCATATCACCATCACTGGTGAGAGTGAAAGTAGGAGCGTGGGAAGTATTAATTATTTCCACCAAATTAGCAAATAAAGCCCCACTAGTGGTAAGGGTAAAATCACCTTCATTAATAGTAACATCTTCTAGATTTAAACTACTACCAAGATTGGTCACATTAACATCACCTACTCCACCAGCTTGAATACTCAAATTACCAACTTGAGTATATAGATTAATATCACCTTGGGCAGTTGTTACCTGTAACGTATTAAACTGTAGCGGATTAGTATTTTCTGTGAAGAGTACTTGAGAAATTAGATTAAGCGTAGTCCCAGACAAATCACCCGTTTGATGCTGGAGAATAATATCCTTGACCGTTTCAATAGTGACCTGGTTGGCTATCTCCAGTTTTTCCACCGCAATATTTTCTACACCGCTAAACTTAACATCACCAGTCCCCGTAGCCTTAATGTCACTTAAGCGCAGTAGTGCAGCTGACTTAACGTCAGTTTCTGTGTCACTCGTAGTGAGAGTAACCGCTACTTCTGAGAGGGTATCTTGGTAGTTATCATCAAGAGTGAGGTCAACCTTACCGCCATAATTATTAATGTTGAGATTTTCAACTTGAAGATTAGCTGTAATTCCCCCCTGAGTAGTGATATTAATAGCGTCAGCAGCGATTAAACCATGTTGAACATAATCATAAGTTTCACCACCTAAAATGATTTCCCCATCTATAGAGTAATTATTGAACGTACCAGCAGAAGCATTAAAAGTACCTGTTTCTATCCAAGCAGAAGGTAAGTTTATCCCCCCGGCACTATCTGCAGTTAAACTAACCCTACCAGTACTAGCTGTCTTGATGTCAGTCGAGATGTTTCCCGTAATATTACCCCCCGCATTAGCTGTAATACCCTCACCGGAAGTAATTTCGCCAAAAATACCAATATCATTACCTGCACTTAACCCCACACTCTGACCAGCAGAAACCACCCCAGCAAAGCTGATATTATTTGTAGACGTAAGAACAACCTTACCAGTGTCATTAGTTGCCCGCAGTTCACTAATATCAGTAATATCAAGGTTGACAGAAGTAATAGATACCTGATCACGAGCAGTAATAACAGAAGGCGCGGCGATAGTTGTTTCAGCGGTTCTGTTAGCGGGTAACTCTCCCTTAATCCTCACATCGCCATCACTAGTAACAGTAATATTGCTGTCAACATTAACAGTAGAGAGCTTACCAGCAATACTTACATCACCCACAGCCTCAATATTAATACCACCAGCAGCAGCAATAGAATTGTAAAACTCACCGTAATCCTTATAAGTTTCGGGAGTAGTTCTGACTGTGAGCCAGATAATCTCTTCTGTGGTAATAGGGACATTAACATACTTATTTTCATACCTAATACTCACATCCTTAACTTGAGTTTCCCAAATTTCATAACGGGGACGACCGTCAAAAATGTTTTGCTGTTCGCTTACCCATTTCCAAGAAGTTTGTAAGCGGTTGTCATAAACAGGTTTATATTTAGATTGCCAATGATATTGATAGTTTTGCCAGTCTTCTTTAATGCTGACTGGTTCAATATTACGCCCCCGGACGAAGGCACCCACATCATCACCAGTACGACTATCAGGGTCATAACCACTACCCCACGCAATTGACCAAATAATGCTAGATTCTACCTCATCATACTGACTTTGCCAGGTGTTGAGGTTACTAGTGCTGAGGTGGAAGTAAGGATAACCAACAAAATTGTAGATGGCTTCTTCATGATAGGTTTCTTTATCATGGCCATCCCCAAAAGCATCATTTAGGACAGCAATATCAGAAGGTGTCAACCTCCGCCAATCCCATGTAGGTACATGTTCCTCATCATTGTAGCTCATTTCGCTACCATCATCATTGTCCATCCAGTAGCCACCTAGGGGAACCCACTCACCGGGATAATCAAATTTAAAGCCAAACTGTCCAGCTTTGGTAGTGGTGGATTTCTGTGTAAAAGTACGAGTATCATACTTAATAGCATTGATATAATTATCATTAGCCGAAATCAAATCCGTATACCGATTTAGTTTGTAGGGTGCAGGCTGTATCGGCTCTGTTTGGTCTCCCACACTCCAATCAGGGTCAAGACTAAAATTGACTGTTTCCCGTAGGTCAATATTAAAGTAACGAGAGCCAGTATTAGGCACATAATCTACTGACCAGTGGGCTTCTCCATCTTCCCTGGGATTAATCCCTTGTTTTTTCTTCCGACCCCGGACAAAAGCACCCACATCATCACCGCTCCACCTGGTTGTATATATGATAGTTGACTCTACCTCATCGTAGTTAGCTAACCACATATTCAGGTTAGAGGTACTCAGGTAATTATTATGGGGATAATCAACAAAGTCATTATAACTCCAATAATACTCAATGTCATGACCATCCCCAAAGACATCATTTAGGACGGACATATCATCGGGGGTGAGTAGTCGGAAACCCCAGGTAGGTACATCTTGTTCTTTGTCGTACTTCATGCTACTACCATCGTCATTATCCATCCAATAACCACCCAAGGGTACCCAGTCATGCCATTGGTTACTATAAGCGGCGGGATAATTATCATTGTCAAAGAAGTAGTCGGAGGCTTCTTGTGTATATTTAGCGTCGGCTTCATTCCAGAAGTAACCGATATATTCCCCAGTAGCAGTAACTCCCGCGCCTTGATTTATCCACTGATAGTCGGGGGTGTAAGCACTGGGGTTAGTTCCATCAAAGGTATCAGGGTTGGTAGCATTTAGTATTTTAGACTGACCTTGAGATACCGTTCTTAAAATGGCTTCCAAGTCAGCACTAATACCCACCGGTACACGTAAATAGATATCATTCCAACCGTCAATATCTATATTAATGATGGTGGTAGCAATGTTTTGGGGATTTGTCGCTACATCATAAGCGTTATAAAACCCTGCTTGGGCGCTTTGTTTATAGTCGCTACCACCAATAATCTCTTTACGGTATGTTACCCCTTGGGCGGTTTCCATCTCAAAGGATTCGTTGGTTTCGCTGAGGTTCCAGTAAACATCATTGCGGGTGGGGTTACCGTTGATGTTTCTGTCTACTTTGGCGTTACTGAAACTAAAGTCAAACAGTCTGTAGTAACCTAGTGCTGTTAAAACTACATTTTGCTGGTCAGTGGTGAGTTCATTAAATCCAGCGTCGGATTTAGGTTTACCTGCTAGTCCCCAGGTAATCTCATCCACAAAGTAATCAATTTGATTGACAAAATACTCTTTTTCTGTGTCGGTTTTTGGATTCCAGTAGCTATCTTGATTGAGAACTACATCCATAGTGAAAAATTCACTACCGACGCGTACCTGGTCAACCCCTACTTGTTCTGTGACTGTGGTGGGTACCCAGTTAACTATTTCTATTTCAACCTTACTTTCATCTTGGGGAGTATTGGGGTCATCTTCAGCTAATACCTTCTTTGTCCCAGACTCAATAGTTTTAGTGACTGGAATTTGGGTTAAAACAGGAATACTTAACAGTTTTTGACCAGTTGCTAAACTAGCATCTGCTTCTACTATTACCGTTCCCCCGGATAAAATATTAACGACACCTTGGGAAGCGTTAAGGGAACCTGTACCATAAATCTGGACAGTTCCACCGCTTAACTGCGACTTAGTGATGTTCCCCCGGATAGTGTCTAAACTCCAATTGGGGTCAATACCAGCTTTTATGTTGAGATTTTTACCAGATGTAACTATTCCACTAGTCCCTATACCGTTGATTTCTGCTGAGGTGACTACATTAATATTGATGTCTGAGGTGGATTGGTCGTTTCTGACAAACCCTTGAATCAAGAGGGTGTCAGCGATGATTTCTATAGTGTGGTGAGATTTGACTAAGGCGCGTTCAGAGGGTGATTTACTGCGAGCGATTAATACTTCACCTAAACCGTGAATTTGGACTGCTGGTTCTGTGAGGGTTAAATCTCCTGTTCCGGTGGTGGTAATCAGGGCGTTGTTAGGACGGATAGCGTCTTTGGGGTTGATTTCTTGGTAGTCAACTAGTTGAATGTTGTTACCTTGGATGTGAATTAAGCTGCGCGATCGCACTGGGCTATCAATAAAGATGTCACCGGCGTTATTTTTACTGGTAATGAATAATTTCTCAGGGTTAACATCTGAGTTAATTGGTAGTCCCCAAGTAGATGAATTAATCTCTGGTGCGACCTGACCCCGGAAAATAACACCAGAGTCACTGCTTATATTAATTGTCCCACCGGGTGCGGTGTCGAGAATACCCCCACCAAGGCGGGTGAGTTGAGAGGGTTCACCGTTATATTCTACAGGAGCATTACCAAGGGGGACGAGGTTACCCTCAGCGTCCACATATTCCCCATTTTGGTTAATGAAGTAATTAGAACTGTTAACTAACCGGTTTTGAAGGTCTTTAAAAATAACTGGGTTAACCATTAACCCATACCCACTGGGTGTAGTTCCCCCCTCTAAGGTCAGAACGTCATCAGCTACTAAGTAACCATCAACTAACAAAAGTCCATCGGTCTTGATGGTAATATCAGAGTTATTGTGAAAAGCTTGAATGGTTCCGTTAGTTTCTAAGCGGTGGGAACTTTGAATATTAATCGCCCCGGTGGTGGAGTCAGTTAATACGGCGCTTCCTGTGCTGCTAAATCTAGCGGTAGCGTCGGTTTGAATCAAGCTTAAACTATTCATGGTTAAGTCTAAGTCATCATCTCCCCCAGTAATAGTGATATTAATGTCCCCTGTAGCTTGAGCGGAACCACCGCGGGTAACAAGTCCTCCCTGTTCTACACCAATTCCCCCAAATTTAACTAGTTCTGTAGCGTTGAGGTGAATTTCTCCACCCTTACCCGTCCATGTAGTTTTGTCACCTTCTTCTGTAAGGGAAGCACCGGCTAAGATTGCACCGACGATGTTAATGGTGTTACCGGTAATCTGGATTTGGCTATTGTCTCTATGGGTGAGTATCCGGGCTGCGGAGTTAATGTTAATGTCACCTGCTGCTTGGAGGATGATTTCGCCCGGAGCGACTAAATCAATACCCTGTTGCTGGTAGATGCCGTTATTTTCTAGGGTGCGACCGAGGTTAATGGCTCCGGTGGGGTTGGTTTGGATAAGTTGTAGGTTTTCCCCTGGGGTTTGAATAATTATCTGGCTGTTGTACCCATTAATACTATCTCCAGCGACTACTTTAAAGGTTCCCAAGCTGAGAATGTCGCTGTCAAGGTCGATACTACCAGGGGTGGTGAGTAAGGTTTCCACTGTATTCGCATCACCATCTACACCTAGGGAACGGACAACACCTTGGTTGATGATGTTCTGACCTCCCATGGTTAGTTGTCCATGGCTAATGATGCGGCCTGATGTGGGGGCGATGATGAGGTTACCGGCGATCGCCTGAAGATTAATAACCTTCATGTGACTGATGTCGCCGATAAAGCTATCAATGACGACATCATTCAAACCTTGAATATTCAAAACCTTACTATCCAAGCGGCTAGTCCCAAAAGTATGGATACTAGTTTCATCTGGTACTATTTCTTCACCAGCACTTAATTTAATCTCGTTCTGTGCGGTGAGACTTCCATGGAGTTCTAAGGTCTTACTAGCGGTGATATTAATATTATTGTTTTCACCCCCGGCGACCACATCACCTTTAACCACGCCATAGACACCAATATTTAGGTTAATGTCACCCTCTACGGTTTCTAGTAACCCAGTCCAATCTAAGTCAACATTAACACCATCGGGGGATGTTCCACTGTTGAGGTGAATAGCTTCATATGCTAAGACTTTACCCGCAATATAAAGCTTACCATTTGGTCTCTCCGGTGAACCGATGGTAACTTGAGAACGTACTTCACCAGCTTGAATATTATAAGGGAGTATGGAGGTGATATCTGCGGTTAGGGGGGTAAAGCCTAGCAAGTCTGCGTTAATCGTCCCTTGATTTATTAGCTCAAATTCATAGGAACTGGTTAAGACTAACCGCCCTTCCCGAATTTTCACCAACATATCATACTGGTCAAAGTCTGTGTAGGTGCTACCTACTGTTGGTGTGTCTTGGTTTTGAGTGCTAACTACAGTCCAGGTAGCATTTACTAAAGCAGTATTTAAATCCGCGACTAAATCCGCTACTTCCTCGTTATTCTCAGTCTCTGACTTCGGTAGAGTTACATCAGCTGCAATGACAAAACCCACCTTATCTATTTGTAGCTTGAGGGTGACATCTTGGCTAATTACCCCGGTTGCTAACTCATAGAACCCAGTAGCAGCAATTTCATGACTATGAGCAGGGGCTAAAATATCAACTCTACCCGCAGCATTGAGGTTGATGTTACTGTCTGGTTTCCAGGTAGATATTTGGGAAGAACCATAAACCACCATCCCCCGACCACTATAATTAGTGCTTCCGTCTTGGGGATCTGGTTCCACGGGGTCAACACCACCAATTAAATCTATCTGCTTCCCAGCTTGGAGAGTTTGACCAATTCTAATTTGGTGGTCTGCGGTCACCTTCAGGGTAGATTCCCCATCAAAGTGAGTGACATAGCGCCCCATGTAAGAACCAGTAGCGTCTCTGACTGTGGTTACTTCACCCCCTGGGACTAATAAGCCTTGGATATCAGCATCTTGAGTGGCGTTAATTTCTATGTGACTGTTGGGAGCATGGGTAACTAGTTCACTTGCTGCTTGAATAAAGGTTCCCGTACCAGAGGGGTGAGCGCCGCCGTTGATTTCTATTAAGTCATGGGCGAATAGATAAGCACCGGTTTGGATAGGTTCCCCTGCTTTATTCACAGTGTTACCACCCACAAAAGCTTGACCTAGGGAATTAACCTTAATTGCGCCATAGTTCCCCGACCATTCCACAGTTTGACTTTCCAGGTTCCCATCATCATCAAAGGTTTGGAACAGCTTCCCACCAGCTACCAAAGTTCCCATAACCTCCATGTTCCCTTGATTGTTAATGGTAATCACTCCCCCACTGTTATCAGAACTTAACCCATAAGCAGCAGCACCAGCAGCGGGGGTGATTAATAAACCTAAACCATTGTCATCACTTCCAGCTATTCCCCCATTCATCGTCACAGACTTGGAAGCCAGTAAACCCGTATCTAGGAAAAGTTGCTCACCAGCTGTAACAACCACAGTGGAATCATTACCCGCAAAAGTGACACCATTAGCCCCAATCTCTCCCCCCGCGACTACTGAACCAAGAATATCTACGTCTTTGGCTCCGGTGATGGTAATCCTACTACCGGCTTTTGTGGTTCTAACCCTAGAAGTACCATGGACATAAACACTAGAACCCCTGCTGTTAGCTCTGTCTGTAGTCAAGATATTGATTTGACTTTCGGAGGTGAGGAAACCTTCTACATAGACCCAACCGGTGGTAGCAATATTTAAGTTAGAGTTTTCGCCGCTGACGTTGATGTTACCTCTGAGGATGACATCATCACTAAACTCTAGGTTAAGGGTGGCGTTGTCTGCCAGACTGGTAATAGTACCAGTGAGGAAGAGTGAGAAGGGGTCGGGTTGTAAGTCTTTGAGGTAGAGGTTATCTGGTAAACCTACCTCTAGATAATCGTCATAGTTAGGTAGTCGGGAGGTGCGGGAGATTAGTTTTATATCTCTTTGGGTGGTGACTGAACCGGGGATGAATATTCCATGAGTTGACTCTAAGGTGAGGGTTCCGGCGGTGACTTCATTTACCCGCATATCACCGGTTAAGACTCTAATATCAGCGTGTTCGATGACGTTAGCTCGCTCTAAGTATAAGTCGTCGGATGTTTCCCGGAGGTAGGCGCTACTATTACTAGCGACGATTAATTTACCTTCTGTGAGGGAGTTGGTGTTAATTTCTAGGAAGTTATCAGCTGTGGCGATGTTACCCAGAGCATCTAGGGTAATGTTTCGCCCAATAACATCAGGTGTATTTTCTTGGGTATCAATGATTGATTGGGTGGTGCGTAAACCCACGTCAAAGTTAGTTTCAATCTTACCTACCCGGAAGTTACGGTAAGGAGAGTTAAGGTAAATAGCTCCTTGTTCTTCCCCTGTGGATTGGGCGTTAATTACTCCATTATTGAGAACATCTACATCTAAATAATTGGTATGTTCCCCAATAAAGCCTGTGGTTGAGGAGATGTTGATGGCGGAACTGCTGATGTTGAGTGCGTTTTGGTTGTTGTCAACAATGAAGCCTTTAATATCTAAGTCTACTGTGCCTAGGGCTGTGATGGTATTTAGCAGTAGGTCAGTATTGGGAACTTCTATTTTAATATTAGAACTACTGTTGACTTTATTGATTGTTAATGCTTCTTCCCCTAGGTAACGGATGTAAGCATTTCCTGTGGATTCGGCGCTGAGTTGTCTTACTTCCCCTGTCATGTTGATGCGGAAGGGTGTATTGGGGGTGTGGGAAGCTATGACACCACCAGAAACTAGGAGGATGTTGTTACCAGAGGTGGTAATGGCAAGGGTGTCTGTGGTGTGGTTGTCAATTAGATTACCTGTAGACTGTAGTCTGACGTTCCCGCCGGCGGTAATTTTGTCAACCGTCAAATTACTTTGGTCTTGGAGGGCGATCGCACCCCCAGCATCTATATTAGTTAACCCCCCAGTGAGAACATCAATATCATTAATTACCTGTAAAGTCAAGGTTTTAATTACCGACTTGTCTAAAACCAGTTGACCTGTTTCTAGGGTGACATTACCCACAGCGTCTGTTCCATGGGAGGCGGTTAACTGTTCCCACTGGGTGGGGTCAAGGTAAAGTTGGCGAGTTAAGTCTAAACTAGCGGACTCTCCTAAATACTTATATAATCCATATTCGGCTGCATCATACTGGACTAAAACTATGTCCCCTTGGGAAACATTGCGGTTATCCACAATTAACCGACTCACACCGGTGACAATATCTGGGTTAACTAGTTGCCATACAGCAGTATTTGTAAAATCAGATTGAGTCAAATTAACGTTACTTGCTCCATCCCCCAAATACCTGTAAGTGGCGTAGGTTACCCCAATAATATCGCTAACAGTGGCACTAGAAAGTAATTTCTTTTCATCGGTACTCAGGTCTGCATAACCGTTTTCTAGGTTAATTACAATCTTGTCCCCGACCTTACCCAAATTACCACTGGTTGTGACTGTGAGGTGACGAGCAACTATGTTATACTCTTCTGCTTTTTCTGGGGGAGTATTTACCCCTGTGGGTTTGCTCAGGGGATAAAGGAAGCTGTAAAGAGGGACTGAGAGGGGATACCGTAAAGAATCCTCCGCGAATGCAGCTAAAGCTTTATCACTTAGCTCTCTAGTTGCTAAGGTAGAGGTTTCCCCTAAATTATCCAGAATTGACCCATCAGGAGCATCTAAATAAACATCTCCCTCGGTCTCCATCCCCAGTAAATATAAATCCCCTGTAGGTTGACGCAGATAAACATCACTTTTAGCGCTTCCTCCTACTCCCCCGGTGCTATTAGTATTAACCTTTACCCATTGCTCTGCGGTGCCAATTCCACCTTTACTGCTGGTGAGGATGATGTCATTACCGGTAATGAGAGCATTATTGTTAGACATACTAATACCATCGGCGGCGCGGATGCTGATGTCACCCCTGGCGGTAATGTTATTAATTACCAGGTAACTGCTCTGGTTGTCTGGGGAGACTATGAGTAGTTTAATATTTCCTTGGGCGATCGCATTGAGAGGCTGTAAACCGCCTTGAATTGCCACATCAATACTACCAGACTCCGCTGTTAAGGAAAGAGCATCTAAACCCCCGACTTCCCCACTCTCTTTGGTATTGGCGTAAATTACACTAGAACCCACGCTCTGAATATAAGCTCCGGTAAGTTGTAAATTACTGCTGGGGGATTCAATATCACCATAAAGCTCTAACCCACCCACGCTGTTAATACTAATATTCGCTTCGCCACTGCTAGGTCCGGGGAGGAACTGAATATCAATGGGGTAATCAGCTTTGAGGGAGTGAGTGTAAAAATCCTTTAACCCCCTAATTGTAGTAATTTTAGTGTGTAAAGTTTTTTCCTGTAGCCAACCGCCTCCAGTTTCCCACTGCTCTACTTTCGCTGAGTAATTCTTGTAATTATTGTCAAACTTATTCAGAGAAATACTGGTAAACTTCGCTTCATCAACATCCTTCTTGATATTCTTAACTATCTCTCCCGTGTATTGCCACGTAGTAGTATCAGTATAATTTTGTAACTCTAAGTCTAAATCGGCATTTTCGCCCAAATAGAGGTAAACCTTACCATATTCAGGACTAGATAAGTCTTGTCTTACATCTCTAACCTTGGAGATATTTTGAATTAGGTCTACACTATTATCCTCCGTCAGCAAGTACCCAACACTATAAACTGGTAATTCTCCCCCAGTCACAATAATTGCTTCTGACTCTAGCAAAGGTTTCTGGTCTCTAAACTTGACATTTCGCCATTTATAGCTTTCATCTGGTACTAATCCATCCCAGTCAAAGCCCAAAAGATTAAAACTCTTTTTCTCATATTTAGTAACTACAACTTCAGTTTTTTCCTGTCCCTCAGTCCATACGTACTCTCGCCCTCCTTGGGGCTGGTATTTAATATCATCATCAATATTGTTAGAAATAGTACCAGTTAGGGTATATTGAATACCGCCGTTAGTACTATCAGCAGCGCCAATGTAGTTAGATGTTTGAATACCATTAGCATCTAGTTTATACTCCACCTTTTTCAAGGTTTCAGTGTCGATGATAGTAATCTTACCTTGGCGGTTAGTAGTTGTATCAATGTTGTTGAGAATTAGCTTGTAAGGACTGGCGTTATTAATATCAATATTGGTGTACCCATTCGCTACCCTCAGTTGTCCATTACCGGTGCTAAATACTTGTCCCGCAATGGTAATTTGTCCACCTTTGGGGACAATGTCATCTAAAATAATTGCCTGTTGGTTGGGGTCAAAGTAACCATCCACAGGTACTTTATCTTCACCGAAGCTAATCCCCGCTATGGTTTGATTATTGTCGTCGATAAATGTAGTGATAGAATTACCCGGATTAAAGTTAGGTGCAATATCTAATTCAACTGTTGTGACACCGCTCTGAATAATCCCGTTAATATTCAAATACCGAGCGGTAATACTAATTAAGCCCTGGGCGAGAATGCGGGAACGATTCTCATTAATGGCTGACTGTAAGTTTTGTCCCTCAATGTTACCCGCATCAAAGTAAGTTTTAGAATCTGGTGCGCCCAATTCATCAAAAACCACTGCTCTAGTTTGGTCTAGGTTTAAGTATTGTCTGGGGTCGCGGTTGGTGTGTAACCAGCCATCAGAATTTAAGTTTAAGTTCCGCGCTGCATTAATTGTAATTGCTGCTGCTCTGAGTTCGCCGGAAACGTGAATACTACCTTCTCTGTTGTCGATATATAAATCACCGGCTTCGTTGATGACATCCCCTAGTAGGTAGATATCCTGGTCAGCAGAAGGTAACTTTGTTCCCCCTAGGTCGTATTGACTGCTGGGGAAAGCATCTTGGACGATGGAGATATTTTTAGGACTGGTGTTGTTGACGTTGGTCAGGGGACTGTTGTTTAAATAAACATTTCCAGGTTGTAAAACTGTGTACTCACCATCAATTATTTCAATCCGTTTATTATCCCGGATAATGGCATCATTAACATTTAGGGTAAAAGGTGACTGGTTGTTAACCTTGATTTCTGCCCCTGACCTAGCAATTAATTTTTTATTGTCAATTAAAGCTTGATACTTACTGGAACTAGCATCGGCTTCAATGAAGATGGAACCAGGTGCAGCGTAGATGTTGGGAAGGTTAGCAAATAGTAAATCTATTTGTTCTCTCACTAATCCAGTTTCGGGATTGATTAAACCAGAGTCGGCGATCGCCTGGTCAATAGCAGCTAACTGTACCTCATACCTAGCTACAGCTTCCAAGTCCTTTGCATGGCTAACCATCCAGTCTAGAACTTGCTTTCTCTGGTCTATCAACATATTACCCAAACTGGCATAGGTTAAGGTCACGTCATCCAGTTCTGTGGGCTTGACTACATAGAACTTATTCTGGAGAGTATTTTTAAACTTAATCGCCACATCACTGTTATAAACAGTCTCATCTGTCAAGTTAGGACTACGTCCCACATTTTCCCACCGCTGGGTATCTGTATAATTCTCTTTCTCCAACATCACAGAATCAGGACCCACATCGGTTATGGGTTTGTATCTGTAATAATTCCCCACCACTCCCCCGGAGTTTGCTCCACTGACAACCCTAACCAAAGTCCCTGTATATATAGATAAGGTCAGGGAATCCAGATTTAACGCTTTATACTCATACTTAGTTTCTGGGTCTAAATTCAAAGCAGATTTTTCTGCATTTGTCAACTGATTATTAGGAATCCCTTGTCTATTAAGTGTTTCACTCAACCGCGCTGTACTTAACTGCTGTACACCCCCGATTTTCATTGGCTTAATCTGAACTGTGGTTTTATTATTAATTCCCGCTTCTATTAAGACATCGTTACTAATGTTTACTTGGTTAGTGCTGTCTACATCGGCACCATCCGGGACATCAAAGCCATAGGGGACAAGGGATATACTCAATACATTTCCATCAGTTCTAGCTCGTTCATTCCCCCCAATACCTTCATCAGCTACCAGGGTGACATCTTCCAAAGCCCTAATAATTGTCTTCCCAGAAATATCAATCCGATTAACTTCATTAACCTTCGCCTCTACATCTGGGATATTAAAACTAGGTCCAAAGGAAACGGTAGTAATTTGTCCATTTGCACCCGCATCTAATAAGTTAGGAACTGTAAAGCTATCTCTACCGGTAAACAGATAGACATCACTACCTTTTAGCACAGCATCTTTAACTGTAATCTGTTGGGTACTATCCACTGTAGCTTTAGCATCAGCAGAAGTCACCCCACCAAAAGCAGAAGCTGAGAAAACATCTGTACTAACAAAAGCCTCCCCACTAGACCTGGTGGTTAAGTACATATCCCCAGATTTATTTTCTAGATTCGCTGTATCTATGTTAATCACAGACCTGGTTTTGGCCTTAATTTCCGACAAACCCACGGCGACATTAAACCCGCTAACCGTATCAACCTCTACCTTATCCCTACCAATAAAATCAGTCAAAGCCTCAATTCTGAATACTCCCCGGTTAGCATTACTACCATTAACTGTGATATTAGTACCCTTGCCAATATTCACCACTGCCTCTAGGGGATTACTAGCAGTCCCTACATCAGTACTACTTTCCAGTACAGATACAACCCCTAAACCAGCGGAACCGGTTTTTAGGTTGGCCTCATCCTCTCCGGTGTATTCCTTCTTTTCCAGACGGTTCACCGCTGCGATGAATAAATTATCAGCAGTGATGTTACTGTTAGCGCCTATATCAATATTAGTCTTACTGGTAACAAGATTCTCCACCACAGCCCCAGTACCGGCAGCCAAAGCCAAGGCGTAACTATCCGCCGACCCGTCTACTTTTTGGTTGAGATTAGAGGTAACAAAAAGACTTTTAAGATTGAGTGTGGTATTATCGCCAATTTGAGCCAGGGTAGAGTAGTCGTTGATGACTTTAGAAGACGCGCCCAAACCAGCAATTACCCCAGCACCTGCTGCTATACTTTCTGGTAACAAATCAGCGGCACCACTAGCCTCCATAGTTAACAACCGCCCATTAACCACAGAACCATTACCCAAAGTAGCGGTTACTTCGTTAACATTATTACCTCTACCCAGAGTAATATCCGCAATCATCGCCCCCGCTGCTAAAGCCCCTAAAGCGCCACCCTTAGCATCAGCCCGGACTTTATTATCCCCGGTCGCCTTAATTTCTACATCACCCAAAGCATTTAAACTCACACCTTCTGTAACTGCCCTCACCACAGTAGTAATATTACCCGTGGCCTTATTAGCCGTCACGCCAGCCCCAATCCCAGCGGCGGCTGCAATACCTATAGATACAGTCTGGGGAATATAGCTCACAGCATCAGCATTAACTCTAATGTTATTAGCAGTAACACTCAGAGGAATAGCACTTACAGCCCAAACCTTAAGAGGGTCGTTATCCACAACAGCCTCAACGGTACTCTTAAGCTCATTCTTCACCACAGCTACACCCAGAGCTAGTGCGATCGCCCCACCTGCAGCAGTCGCCCCCTTAGCCTCCGCCATCACCTGAGCATCTTCATGAGCCGACACACTCACATCACCAGCCGTGTTGAGAGTTATCAACCCCGTTACCCTAGCGGAAACATTATTCTCTATAGTATTGCTAATGCTAATTCCACCACCACTCAGAGCTAAAGCACCCGCAGCCACCGAAGCACTCACAGCATCAACGTCATTAACATATGCTCGTGCGGCATTAGCACTAACAGTAATATCCTCCAAACTTTGAACAATTCTCGCCCCAGTACTGTGGATATAAGCTTGAACATCATTTCTCAACTCATTCACTACCTGAGACACACCCACAGACAACCCCGCCAAACTAGCCGCTACAGCTACCCCAGTAGCCGCCGCCTTACTTACCTCACTGTCAGCATTAGCCCTCACCTCGACAGACCCCAAACTAATTACCCCAGCATCTTGTAAGTAAGCATAAACCCTAGACCCCATTTTATTAGTTACAGATGCCCCACTACCAGCCGCAGCACCACCAATCCCAGCCGCTACAGCCACCGCACCAGCAAAAGCCACCGCCCCTACAGACTCAGCCCCAGTAGCCACAACCCTCACATCACCAGTAGCCTTCACTGTTGACCCTTGAATATAAGCCAGAACCTGATTCCTATAGCCAGTGGTATCTCCCACACTATCAAAGCCAATCAGGTTTCTTGCCAGGCTCACACCCATCGCCGCCGCCGCTGCTACTAATCCTCCACTCAGAGACCCCGCAGCCGCACCTACTACGGCTGACAGGTTTAAGTTGCTGTCTGCCACCACAACCACGTCCCCATCCCCTCCTGCGGTTTCTATGGTGCTGTTACTGATGTAAGCCCCAACCTGGTTAGTAACAATGTTTGTACCCTCAGCCCCTGCGCCACTCAGGGCGATTCCTATGGAAGAAACACCCGCAGCTAATGCAGCCGCCACGGAAGTAGTTTTAATTTGAGCGGTTTCCTTGGCTGAAAGGGCAACTTCTCCGTTAGTGGTTTTTAAATTTACTTTCTGGATATAAGCCAAGACTTCATTTTTAATGGTGTTCCGGGCTAAAGACACCCCAATAGATACAGATACGGCTGCCGCCCCAGCAAAGGAGGCCGCTAAGGAAGCAGCACCGGTGAAGGATTCAATGGTGGAGCTATCATCCGCAATTAATTTGACTTCTTTGGCGGTGATGGTGATTGGGGTTGTGGCGGTGCTGACAATGTAGGCATTAACTTTACTATTAATCTTGTTTTCTGCACTGACTCCGGCTCCGCCTAAGCCTACGCCAACCGCACCTGCTGCCGCTACCGCAAAGGAACCGGCGGCTACGGTGGCTGAAATATTGGTATGGGCGATCGCGCTTTGATGTAAGTTACCGGTGGCGGTGACATTGGCATTATTAATGTAGGCTTGAATTTCTCCGGTAATTTGATTTTCAGCTACGGCTGCCCCAATGGATACACCGACCCCGGCGGCGCCGCCACCACCCACAGCGCCGGAGGCTGCTGCAATCAGGGCATTAATGTTAGATGTGTTTTCTGATGTGAGAGTTATGTCACCGGCACTGTTAATAGTGCCTCTGTTAATATAGGCATTGTTTTTATAAGTAATAATATTATCTGCTTTTGCCCCAGCCCCGCTGACTGCTATACCTGCTGTACCCGCTAAACTGGCGGCGAGGGAGGCGGCGATAGAACTGGCTGTGATAGTAGAGGCTGCCCCCACCTCTGCACTGATACCACCCAAGTTAGTGGTGAGGTTAGCATTGCTGGTGTAGGCTGTTACTTCACTACTAATGGTATTCCGGGCTAAGGATACGCCAATAGATATAGATACGGCTGCCGCCCCGGCAAAGGAGGCTGCGAGGGATGCAGCACCGGTGAAGGATTCGATGGTGGAGCTATCATCAGCAATTAATTTGACTTCTTTGGCGGTGATGGTGATTGGGGTTGTGGCGGTGCTGACAATGTAGGCATTAACTTTAGTATTAATCTTATTCTCTGAACTTACCCCGGCTCCGCCCAAACCCACACCAGCCGCACCCGCTGCCGCCACCGCAAAGGAACCGGCGGCTACGGTGGCTGAAATATTGGTATGGGCGATCGCACTTTGATGTAAGTTACCACCAGCGGTGACATTGGCATTATTAATGTAGGCTTGAATTTCTCCGGTAATTTGATTTTCAGCTACGGCTGCCCCAATGGATACACCGACCCCGGCAGTACCGCCACCACCCACAGCCCCAGAGGCTGCTGCAATCAGTGCGTTAATGTTAGATGTGTTTTCTGATGTGAGAGTTATGTCACCGGCACTGTTAATAGTGGCTCTGTTAATATAGGCATTGTTTTTATAAGTAATAATATTATCTGCTTTTGCTCCAGCCCCGCTGACTGCTATACCCGCCGTACCTGCTAAACCAGCGGCGAGGGAAGCGGCGATAGAACTGGCTTGAATAGAAGCAGCTTCTTTCACTGATGCCATTAGAGCACCTGTGTTAGTAGTGACGTTAGCATTACTAGTGTAGGCTGTCACTTCACTAGTAATGGTATTCCGGGCTAAAGACACGCCAATAGATAGGGAAACACCGGCCGTACCAGCGAGTGTTGCTGCGAGGGATGCAGCACCGGTGAAGGATTCAATGGTAGAGGTATCATCAGCAATTAATTTGACTTCCTTGGCGGTGATGGTAATGGGGGTAGTGGCGGTGCTGACAATGTAGGCATTAACTTTAGTATTAATTTTATTCTCCGCGCTGACTCCGGCTCCGCCCAAGCCTACGCCCACTTTGCCACCACCAGCAACCGCAAAGGAACCTGCAAATACAGTGGCTAAAATCACAGCATCGGCGATCGCACTTTGATGTAAGTTACCACTGGCTGTGACATTAGCATTATTAATATAAGCCTGGATTTCTTGGGTGATAGTATTGTTCGCAACACCTACTCCCACGGAAGCAGCAGCCCCTAACTTACCACCAAAAGCTAGAGCACCGGAAGCCGCCAAAATCATAGCATCAACAGAGGCACTATTTTGCGATGTCAGTTCTACATTAACTGCGTTAATAATTCGACTATTATCAATGTAGGCATTATTTTTAGACAGAATAATATTATCAGCCGTAGCACCAGCCCCACTCACCGCAAAACCTGCCTTACCAGCAACTGCTGCTGCTACAGAAGCGGCGATGGAAGTAGCAGCAATCGCTGTTTCTTGCCTCCACCGCTTGCCATCATTGTAATCCTCAACAGCGAGATTGTGAGTTACTAATTGCCAACGAGTGGTATTGCTATAATCTTCAACACTCAAATCAATACCATTAATATTCACCTTAGCTTGATAAAACGCACCGCCAGTACCACCGCCAGCATAATCATTAGCTAACTTGATAATGTTCCCGGCTGTAATATTTACCAAATCATCTGATGTTGTAGATTCAGTGGTGTAATTATAAGCTTCTCCTAAGAACCGATAAACTTTATTATCAGCAGTTTTGACCCTATCCCCAATCATCAAAGCCTTTGTCTGGGAGCTATCATACTGATGATTAAACTTACTCTGGTCTTCCAGGGTATTTGCTTGGAGAATGACCGAGCCCGTAGTACTGCCATGGACATCTCTAATGTAGGCATTGACTTGATTATCAATATAGTTACTTGCCAAAGACAAACCTAAAGAAATAGAGCTGCTAACTTTACCCCCCGACAAAGAAGCCCCCACCGATATGGACTGGGCATCACCGGTAATGCGGGAAGTGTCCGCCGCTTTCACAGTCAAATCCCCACCTTGAGCCGTAATGGCTGTAGTCCCAGCACCATCAATATAGGCATTAATCCGGGTTGCTATCTTATTGGTAGCCTCTAGACCTGCAGCACTTAACCCCAAAGTATTGCCTTGGGAAGACAAACCAACGGCAACAGAGGTAACAGCCACCGTAGCATCAATAAGAGTATTTGATGTTGCAGTTAAGCTAATGCCCTTAGCCGCAGTAATGGCACTATTCAGGGCATAGGCTTGTACCTCAAAAGGATTGGGAGTAGTTTGACTATACTCATTCCAACCGATTAAGTTACGGGCTACAGAAACCCCAATGGAAGCACCGGGGGTAAAACCTTGACTAGCAGCTACGGCAACCGATAGGGATGTTACCTTTGCCGTGATACTACCGTCATTGATAGCACTGATAGTGACTACCCCTTGGTTTTCCCCTGTACCCGTTGCCACCACAGGGGCGTTATCTAAATAAGCATTAGCTTTACCCCGAATTAAATTGAAGGCTAACGCCCCACCGCCACTAAAGCCAATGGCATTTTCACCAGAGTTCAAACTGACTGCAACGGCAATGGAGGAAGCAATAGAACTAGCGTCAATAGCTGCATTCTGTTGGGCGCTAACGGTAACACTGCCATTAGTAGCTGTAACGGAGCCATTCTTGATATAAGCTTCTGTGTTGTTGAGAATTTCATTCCGGGCGGCACTGAAACCCACAGAAACTGTGTTGGTTGATGCAGCCCCCACTCCCACCGCCAGGGATGGGGCTTCCACATTGGCATGAATGGTGGAGTTGTTACCTACCTCTACCCGAACATTACCATTATTCGCTCTGACACTAGGGGTATTTTCTAAGTACGCCCGGCTCAGGGTACCCACTTTGTTGAGGGCTACTACTGCACCGACACTGACGGATGTGTTACTAGACTCAGTTTGTAAGGTGCCCACAATGGCTGTGGATGATGTACCAATATTTGCAGATATATCAGCCTGGGAAGTGGCAGTTACAGCTAAACCAGCCGCAGACTGAATACTAGAATTAAGAATGTATGCTTGGACTTCTGCTAAATCTGCCGTACCAATGCTAGTACCAAATAAGGTATCAATGGTGTTAAATAAGAAGTTCTGTGGTTGCCAGCCTATGGTATTGAATGCTAAGGTAACGCCTACAGAAACGCCTTTAGATGTGGTATTACTAGTAATCTCGGCATCAATTATGGAAGTGTTTTTAGCATCGATACTCACACCACCTGTATTGGTTGTGATGTTACTGCCAGTAATGTATGCTTTGGCATCACTTAATACTAAGTTATTAGCAATAATGCCATTGACGGCTATGGATGAACTACTGGCAATGATACTACCACCTATAGCCTCCACTGTACTTGTGTTGGTAGCTTTAATGGTAGCATTTTCTAAGGCAGATACATTCACATCTACTGCGGTAATGGTAGCTTGCTTGATGAAGCTTTCCACCCCGCCTCTGACATCATTACGGACAATCAAGCCGCCAATGCCCATAGAATCAGAGCCGGTTATACTCAGTCCTACATATTTGTTACCCCAGGCTAAGGCATCATCTACAGCACTATCTAAGGGAATTTTCTCCCATTTATCAGTGCTATAGTCTACAGTACCTAAATCAAGATTTTCTCCATCTGCATCAGTGCCAACAAACTGATAAAAGCCACCCGCATCTCCACCGTTAGTATATTCATCATCTACTCGGACAATTTCGGAGTTTTTAACATCGCGCTGCCCTGATTTAGTCGTGTATTGATAAGAACCAGAAAGAATATTATCAAATAGAGTAGTGATTACCAAACCAGGGTTATTAGTGGTCGATGAGAGAGCCTGCAAAGTACTATCAGCTACAATATGAGCATCATCTACCGCGGATATAGTCATGCTGCCTGTGGCATTGACCGTATTCAACTGCAAATTGCTGCGATTATAGTCAATATATGCCTTAGCATCCGTGTTAACCATGTTATTGGCTAGCACAAAGCCCATGCTCTTACTGCTCGCATCTGCAAAGGCTGTGGCTACTGATGTGGAATTATTGCTAATCGTGGCATTGATTTGGGCATCATTAGTAGCTGTAAGGGAAATATCCCCCGTGGCGTTAACCGTGGTATTAAATAAGAAGGCGTGTACCTTAGCTGGTTGCTGGCTATTAAAGGCATCGGCAATGACCGGATCACCCAGTAAGGTATCTATAGCCTGGAACATGAAGAATTTTTGTGACTTCCAGCCAATGGTGTTAAATGCCATTGTCACTCCCTGTCCTGTATCGCCACTGCTGATAGTATTTAATGTCTGTGCGTTAATGTGGGAAGTATTTTGAGCATCCAGAACCAAATCACCTGTAGTGATATTACTTGCCGTAATATAAGCTTGGGAATCACTGAGGATTAGATTGGTGGCAATAACTCCACTGCGAGCAACTACATTGCCTTTACCCATGACAGTACCGCCGGAAGCTGAGGCAGTAATATCTGCGATCGCGCTGATTTCTGCGGTTTCCAGAGACTTTAAAGTTATTTCCCCTGCGGTGACTTCTCCCCTGTTGATGTGGGCAACTACATTACTTTTCACGTCATTCAAGACTACCAGCCCGCCGACACCCGCGGCATCAGAACCTCCCCCAACGGCAAGATTTAACCCTTGGGGTACTAATTGGGTTTCCGGTACTTGTTTCCAGTAACCTTTATCACTATAGTTTTCACTGCTGAGGTCTAATGTGGCAGTAGTACCCATATATTCATATACACTGCCAGGTTTGCCCAATCCTGAGTCATAATCATCAGTGAGACGAACTCTGTCGCCAAATTTGATCGCTCTTTCCCCCTCTAAACTGGTAAAATCAACCTTTAGGCGATCGTTGATTCCCTCTTGGAGAAGGGCAGCACCACCATCATTGGTCGTGGTAGAAGAAGAAACGATTTTACTATTGGCATAAATACCAGCATTGTCTTGGGCTGCGATCGTCAGTTCCCGACCGACATTGACTATGCGGCCACCTCTGTAAACACCATCATAATCAATATATGCTTCGACGTTACTACTAAGTTTATTACTTGCTAAAATTAACCCAGCGCTCTTGCCACTCGCACCATATAAAGCTGAAGCTGTAGAATCCGCAGCATTACTAACAGTAGCATTGATTTTTACTTCAGAGATGGCAGAAACAGATAAATTACCGCCGACATTAACCTCGGTATTTCTGATATAAGCTTTTACACTAGCAGGCTGCTCACCTGATGAAGCCCCAGAAATCAGGGGATCGCCAATTAACGTATCCAGAGCATTAGCAAAAACATTTTGCGGTTTCCAGCCAATCGAGTTAAAAGCTAACACACCAGACCTACCTGTATCCCCGGTAGACAGGGAACTTAGGAGGGTAGCATCAATAATTGATGTATTATTAGCAATTACATTTACATCGGTTCTACTAGCAATATTACTATTGCTGATGTATGCTTCTGCCTGACTCAATACTAAGTTAGTAACTACTATGCCCCCTGCGGCTACTACTGTACCACTGCCATATAAACTACCTCCAGATGCAGTGATAGTACTCTCTGTATTAGCTGTAAT
>NZ_JANQDG010000076.1:0-4957 GCF_029891665.1 Anabaenopsis sp. FSS-46
CTATTCATTACCCACATTTTTCTTAACAATCTTGAAACATTTATGTGGACACGGTTTCAACGCTTGAAAATTTACCTACTCTTGACAAAATGTACCTTATTCTTCTTGATAAAACCCTTATTTTCTTGAGAATCATCAACGGAGGATTAAGGTTTGGGGGTTTGCGAGCGATCGCTCTCACGAATGTTAAGAAAGATCCGGGTAATGGATAGCCTTGTAAGGGGAGGGTTAGGGATCTTATTGTTTTTTGTGTGTTCGTTGTGTTCCCCATTCCCTGTTCGGTGTGTTCGGTGTGTTCGGTGTTCCCTAAGATGAAAATTACTTGTTGAAAACTTATCAAACAACCTCTTAAGAATTTTCAGCTTGCCTTCCTTATAAGGAATAGAAAGAATTCACAGAGTGACAACTCAACTGTTTAGCATTTATCCGCGTAAACTCACCCACCGAAGGATTCCCGTCAGGATCAATTACTCCTGTCACCTGTTGCCAGAGTTCCTTGGGTGCTAAGGAAATATCATACCTACCATTATTCAACTGACGCACATAATACCAGTTTTTCTCCTGACAGTGTTCACACCAAAAAGCCTCTAACCACTCTCCTTGTATGGTAACTGCTGTGTAATTGGCGATGGACAATAATGCGGCTCGCCGACTTAAACCCCGTTCCTGTAATTGTTCTGCTTTATCGGCGAAAAGTTTATATTTTTGACTCACGCTATCCAAATAACACCCATGGATAGGGCAATAAATAGCCCTACGTTTTGAACGTTTCCGATTCCGCTCACATCTTTTGTGCAATTCGACCTCCTCAGCTAAATTACAGTTGAACTCGGAAGGTTACGTTTAGAGGGACTCAGATCAATGAGATGATCGAGAGCTTAACTCTTCAGTAGATACTACCGAAATTAGGGTATCATACTTACTGTTTTTTATGTCATAACATGGAAAAATATAGACGAATTTGAAAGAAATAGAACTTACGCAACTGGCACATTGCGATTCGCCGCAAAATAGTAGTTTAGTGCTATAAAAAAGCACATCAACAGTTTTGGTCTAAAGTCTTTGTCTGCGGTTTTGACTACTGTGTGAAAAAACTCAATATCGGGATGGTAATGCTACACGGGACATCGTGAAATTAGGACTACGTAATGTGGGACACACACAGATATCAAGTCTCTGGAGATATTGACCTCTGCTTGGGTGGAGAAATCTCTTTAAGTAAGTCGAGTCGTGGGAAGAGAAAGCCTAAGAAGTGATCTTTGCAATCTTTCTTACACCCGTAAGGGTTAGCAGGAAGAAGATGTCAATCCTTATCTAACCATTTCCCCGTAATTGCTTTTAATTGGGACTGTATCTTATCTCTCTTCCTTGGGGCATTTCTGGAATGATTATAGTGAGAATAGTGGTAATAATTGTTGTAGTAATAACTGCTATTACTAGATATACAATTAACTACCATGCCCAACACTGGCAACTGTGAATTTACTAACAATGCCTTTGTCGTCCTGATAGCATCAGAGTCAACCACACCAGGACGAGAAACTAACAAGATTCCATCTGCTATTTTCCCGATAATTGTGGCATCGGCAATAAATCTCAAAGGTGGAGTATCAATAATCACACAATCATAATCTTGGGACGCTTGTTTTACTAACTCCTCCATCCGCCGGGAATCTAGTAGTGCAGCTGGGTTAGGAGGTATGGTTCCAGTAGTTAGCAAGTGCATATTTACCGATATTTCCTGGGAACTTTGTGCGAAATAAGCCTGCCCCGCCAAAATATCACTTAAACCCATCAAGTTACGTTTTTTCCACACCTCATGTTGACGGGGGCGACGCATATCTGCGTCAATTAATAGCACTCGCCTTCCCATCTGAGCGCTAGCCAATGCCAAATTAGCTGCGATAAAAGATTTACCCTCACTTGGTAAACAACTACTAACCACAATCACCTTGAGTTGCTTGTCAGAAAGAGTAAAACCAAGGTTGATTTGCAGCATTTCAAAAGCGGAATTCACTCCCGAATAGGGGTTATCCAGTAATGGTAATTCCGTTGTCCCCTCTTGACGGTCTAACTGAGGAATGGCACCCAACAAAGGATACCCGAACAACCGCTCGGCTTCCTCGGCTGTTTTTACAGACTTGTCTATAGCATCCAGGAATAGAGCCGAGCCCAAAGCTAAAGCAATGCCTAAAAATCCCCCCAGTGCCAAATTCAATTGAATACGAGGAGAAACGAATTTATCCGGTAATAAAGCCTCAGAAACAATCCTGGCATTACCGACATTCTGATTTTCCACAACTTGCACTTCTTGTAATCTAGTCAGCATTTGTTCATAAATGCCTCGTGACACTTGTAGCCGTCGTTGTAGCTGTAGTTGTTGTTGTTCGAGCTTGGGTAAGTTTCTCAGACGGGCTTCATCAGCACTAAAAGCTTGGTTCAATACATTAACTTGATTCTCCAAGCCCAGCCGTTCTACTTCTACTTGCACCAAATTAGCAGTTAAGGTTTGTTTGAGCTGTCCCATTTGTAAATCTTGCTCTGCGATCGGTTGTGAACTACCCAGAGTTTGACTAACTCTTCCTTCCAACTGTGCCCTCAAAGCTTGTTCTTTCTCTAATAAATTAACAACTGTGGGATGTTGATCTGTTAACCTTGACCTTTCCACCGCTAACTGGTCTTGAATCTTCTGGTATTCTGATAGCACTTGTTGTACTGCTCTTGACTGACTCAGACTGCTCAGGGACACAGCTTGCTGTGTACTCAATGCCAATTGATTTTGCAAAGCACCAGAACGACTGTTAGCATCTGCCAACCTCGCCCGTAGTAGAGTAATCTGGTTAGATATTTCATAGAGTCTTTCAACTCCTTGTTTAGCTTCTTCTTCTAAGGCGACAATTTCGTATTTTTCTTTAAACAGACGTAGTGCTAATTCCGCAGATGCAACTTGTGCCTCCACCTTGGGTAATTCCTCCATGAGAAATTTCCGGGCGGCTGTAGCTTGGGAACGGTTGGTCAAGACATTATTATCTAGATAAGCGTACATCAATTGATTGACGATCGCCCGGGCTTGATCAGGACTAGTATCACGGTAGGACAACTGCATAATATCAGTTCCCCGGATACTTTGGACTTTGAGGTTACCGAGAAAACCACTGATGCCTAAGGGTTCCCCATCCTCATTCTTCAGATGCAAGGCATCAATGGTTTTTTGAATCAGGGGGTGAGAGCGAATAATTTCGGCTTGGGTGTCCAAAGGGTTGGATGTGCTTCCTACACCACTGAGTTCTCCGAGCTGCTCACTGACACCTGTCAAAGACGCACTACTTTGTTTATCAAAAATCAGTTTACCTTCGGCTTCATAAATGGGCTTTTGACTAAAAGTATAAAAAGCTGTGAGACCAAATACAGAGGTGGCTATGGTGACTGTGGGCAACCACCGTCTTTTGATAGTTAGCCAATACTGTGCTAAATTAATCTCGTCTTGGTCTTCTTGATAAGATGGCATAATTTATCTATAACTCTACAACGCCAATCATTTATACTTGTTTAAATTCACATTGTATAGTCTAATGTTATTCCATAACTAAAATTTTGGCAAAAAACCACCCCTAAGATATCAGAGCAGATAGATACTAAGGTTCGGAGTAACAGTTGCGTAACCACTCAGGATAGAGAAAGCTTTAGTCCTGTGTACAAACTGTGAGTTATAGTATACGCTACTTCACCACTAACAATAGATATATTCCCTGGAGTAAACCCCAGGGGACATAAGCGAGTTGCCAAATTTACTTAGTATAATAAAAATCCTAAATTATTTTCATGGGGGTAAAGGGGACGCGTCAACAGCTATACAAAGATTGAATAAACTGCCATTCTTGAAACAACCCCTCTCTCAAGGATACCTGGGGTAGATAACCGATAATGTTTCTGGCCTTAGATACATCAGCCGCCGTGTGGCGTGCATCGCCCATCGCCTTTTCAATGTGATTTCTTTTAATTGGTTGACCGACAATTTCTGCCATTGTATCTAAAACATCTGTTAACACTACCCTACTACCACCACCAATATTCAAGATTTCCCCCACAGCTTCTGGTACAGTAGCGGCAGCTAAATTAGCCGCCACAGCGTCACTGATAAAGGTAAAGTCACGGGTTTGTTTTCCATCACCGTAAATAGGAATAGGCTGATCCTCAATTACTGCTTTAAAGAACTTATGAAATGCCATATCTGGGCGCTGTCTTGGTCCGTAAACTGTAAAATAACGCAGTGAGACATAGGGAACACCAAAGTTTTTGTAATACAGTCCACACAATCTTTCTGCTGCGAGTTTAGTAATACCATAAGGTGAAACTGGCTGGGGACAAATTCCCTCATGGGTAGGTAAGGTTTCGGCATCGCCATAAATACTAGAGGTAGAAGCCAAGACTAATCTTTTCAGGTGCTTGCTATCTTTTGCCGCTTCCAGTATAATCTGTGTGGCATTAATGTTGCGCTCAGTGTAAGCACGAAAACCCTGACCCCAACTTGCACGTACCCCCGCTTGAGCAGCTTGATGGTAAACTATATCTACATCTTCTAGCAGTATCTCCCAATCTAAAACCTGAATATCTTTCTCAATTAAAGTAAATGCGGGATGATTTTGGAACCTGGCGATGTTTTTGCGCTTCAGTTCGGGACTGTAGTAATCATTGAACTCGTCAACTCCAATGACTTGCTGTCCTTGATTTAACAGAGTTTCTACAAGATGAGAACCGATGAATCCAGCGGCTCCGGTAACAATAGTTTTAGTCATGAGATAATTTAGTATAGGGTCACAAGTGTTGAATGTTAAGAAAGAGGTGATAAAAATAGCCCAAAATATGGTAAATTTTGGGCGAAGGATTAAAACCAATTAATTGATGATGATTATAAATTCATTTCCCAAGATTGTCAAAGACATCCTCAGACCGTTGC